>CALJQI010000338.1 GCA_937980285.1 uncultured Gammaproteobacteria bacterium
CTCTCGAGGAACTCCTGCGAACTGCCCGACATTTGCTGCATCTCGAGCAGGTTCTTCAGCCATTCCAGCGCGCGGCTCTGCGCGGTAGTGGTGCTGGCCTCGCCTTCCTTGTAAATCCAGTGCGCGGCAATGCCCGACTCGGCGAAATGATCCATTTCCTCGGTGCGGATCTGCACCTCGATGGCAACGCCGTGCGGCCCGAACAGGCTCGAGTGCAGTGACTGGTAGCCATTGGTTTTCGGAATCGCCAGGTAATCCTTGAACTTGCCCGGCAGCGGCTTGTAAAGATTGTGCATTACACCGAGGACACGGTAACAATCGTCCACCGACTGCGTCATGATGCGCACGCCGAAAACGTCGGTAAGCTCCTTGAAACTGAGCTTTTTCTCCTTCATCTTGCGGTAAATACTGTGGATGTTTTTCTGCCGGTACTTGACCGTGGCCTCGATGTTGGTTTCCTTCAGGCGCTGCTTGATCGCCGCCTCGATGGTGTTGAAGATTTCCTTGCGGTAGCCGACGACTTCCTTACAGGCGCTGTCGAGCGCGCGGTAGCGCATCGGGTAAGCCGCCTTGATCGACAGGTCGAGCAGCTCGTGGCGCATTTTGAAGATACCGAGCCGATTGGCGATCGGCGCGTATATATCCATGGTCTCGTGCGCGATGCGGCGTCGCTTGTCGGGATGCATGACTTCCAGCGTGCGCATGTTATGCAGGCGATCGGCGAGCTTGATGATGATCACGCGAATATCCTTCACCATCGCCAGCATCATCTTACGGAAGTTTTCCGCCTGCGCCTCGGCTTTGCTGCGAAAGTCGATTTGCGTCAGCTTGCTGACCCCGTCGACCAGCTCGGCCACTTCTTCGCCGAACTGATCGGCGATATGTTCCTTGGCGGTGGGCGTATCTTCGATAACGTCGTGCAGAATCGCGGCGATGATGCTTTTGCTGTCCATGCGCATATCGGCGAGGATGCGCGCCACCGCGACCGGATGGCTGATATAGGGCTCGCCCGACAGCCGGCTCTGACCCTCGTGAGCCTCGGCGCCGACCAGGTATGCCTGGTAAATCTCCTCGACCTGTGCCGGCTCGAGATAGACTTCGAGTTCGCTGCACAACTCGGAAATTCTGGTTTCGTCGTCGCTGGCGCTGACGCTGCCGGCGATGACTTCGAACAGATTGGCGTAGTTCGCCCCCATAACCCTGATTGATGACCCCTGACGTTAAAACAATGGGGTTTTATAACACATTTGCAAGCGCTCCGCGCAGTTAGGCGGTAGCGATTATTCGGTGGTGAGAAACGGGCAACAGGACCCTACAGGGCAGGCCCTGTTCAAGGCCTGCCGCGGGCAAAAAAGTTTTTCAAGAGGAAAACCTACTCGGGGCTGTCGTCGGCTTCGAGACTGGCCTGTGCGATCTGGCGAATGAGGTCGTCGTCGGTGGCGATTTTTTCGATTTCCGCCTGTGCTTCCATTTCGTCCATCGACGATGTGGTGATCAGGTTTTCGGCGATTTCGCGTAACGCCAATACGGTAGGCTTGTCGTTCTCGGCCGGGACCAGCGGGTCCGCGCCCTGGGCGATTTGCCGCGCACGGCGGGCCGCAAGCAAAACCAGGTCGAAGCGGTTTTCGACATGCTCGAGACAATCTTCTACGGTAATTCGCGCCATTGCTTAGCTCATGGTTCAAAAAAGGGGCGCAATCATAGCTAAAAACGCAATAAATCTAAAGGTTTTACGGCAATTATTTGCTAGTCGATTTCAGCCGGTATCGAGTCCACCAGCGCCTGGTTTTTCAGCTTTTGCCGCTCCAGCGTCAATCCCTGGGTATGGACGATCGCATCGAGGTCGAACAGCGCCTGCTCGAAACTGTCGTTGATGACCAGGTACTCGGCGTCATGGTAGTGTGACATTTCGCGATCGGCATCGCGCATGCGCCGCGCTATGATGGCTTCGTCATCGGTGCCGCGTGCGCGCAGCCGCTGTTCCAGTTCCTCGCGCGAAGGCGGCAGAATAAAGATACTGACGGTTTGCGGCATCTTTGACTTGACCTGGCGCGCACCCTGCCAGTCGATTTCGAGAATGACGTGCTTGCCGCTGGCGAGCAGGGCTTCGACCGAGCCGCGCGCGGTGCCGTAGAAATTATCGAACACCTGGGCATGCTCGAGAAATTCGTCATCGCCAACCATTTGCTCGAAGCGCTCGCGCGAAATGAAGTGATAGGCTTCACCGTCCACTTCGCCCGGCCGAATCGCACGCGTCGAATGAGACACGCAAACGGCGACCGAGTCGGCGCGCCGATCGAGCAGGGCCTTGACCAGGCTGGTTTTACCGGCGCCTGAGGGCGCCGAAATGGTAAACAGGCAAGCAGTACTCACAAATAATTTTCCGAAAAATCCCGGCTGCGTCTCTATCGCGGCCGCCTATTGTAATGACAGATCAACTATAGACCAATACACTTCGCGCACTTAACTTAATATTGGTCGCATGCTCAGTAAGGAATACCGGCTACGTTTTGGCGGGCTTGCCCGTGTTTATGGCGAGTCCGCGCTACAACCGCTACAGCGCGCCCACTTCTGCATCGTCGGCGTCGGCGGAGTCGGCTCCTGGGCGGCCGAGGCCTGCGCGCGCTCGGGCATAGGCCTCATTAGCCTGATCGATCATGACGATATCGATATCAGCAATACAAACCGACAACTGCATACCACAGCAGACAGCCTGCAGCGATCCAAGGTCGAGGTATTGCGCGAACGCATTCTGGCGATCAATCCCGAGTGCG
Organism: uncultured Gammaproteobacteria bacterium; assembly: GCA_937980285.1. Lineage (GTDB taxonomy): Bacteria > Pseudomonadota > Gammaproteobacteria. The sequence continues at coordinate 2,775 of CALJQI010000338.1, forward strand.
AATGCCACGCCATCGACGACCTGGTTACCCGCGGAAACGTCGAAAAATTCAACTTCGCGCAATTCGATTACGTGATCGACGCGATCGACCACGTCAGCCACAAACTGACGCTGATGCATTACTGCCGACGTAACAAGATCCCTTGCGTTTCCACCGGCGGCGCCGGCGGTCTCACCGACCCGACGCAAATCCTGGTCAAGGACCTGACCCTGAGTTACAACGATCCGCTACTGGCCAAGGTACGCTCGACCTTGCGCCATCAGCTGGGCTATAGCCGCAATCCCAAACGGCGTTATTCTATGGATTGCGTGTTTTCCACCGAGCAGCCGATTTACCCGGTCGGCGACGGCAGCGTCAGTTACGAAAAGCCCGAGATGGACGAGCGCACGACCCTCGATTGCGCGACCGGTATCGGTTC
>CALJQI010000339.1 GCA_937980285.1 uncultured Gammaproteobacteria bacterium
ACGATGATCGGCGTTTGCGGCGATATGTTCTTTATTTGTTTCATCAACTCGAAACCGTTGATGCCGGGCATGCGCACGTCGGTGATGACCAGGTTCGGCCTTTCCTCCAGCGAGACGCGCTTGAAACTGGCCAGCGCCACCGAGCCCGATTCGAAGGCGGTGACCTGGTAACCGTTATTGACCAGGGTTTTTTCAAGCACCCAGCGCATCGACTGGTCGTCATCGATAATCCAGATCGTGCTGAGCGTGTTTTCTTTCAGGGCTAGATTCATGCTTGTTCCAGGGGAAGAATAATGCTGAAGGTGGTGCCGGATTCGCCGCTTTTCAGGTTAATCATGCCGCCGTGGCGGGAAATTATTTCCTGGGCGATGGGCAGGCCGAGCCCGCTGCCATCGGCCTTGTCAGTGATCATCGGCAGGAATATCGTTTCGCTGAGCTCGGGCGCGACACCGCGGCCGCTGTCGGTGATATCGATCTGTACCACCAGCGCGTGGGTGACCTGGCCGATGGTGAAGTTGCGCCCGATACGGGTCTTGATAGTAATTTCGCCGCGGTCGTCGATCGCCTGGACCGCGTTACGCGCTATGTTCAGAAAGGCCTGGATTAGCAGGTCGCGATCCGCCATCAGCGTGGGGATGCTGGGGTCGTAATCGCGGTGAATGACGATGCGCTCGGGTTCCGCCGCGTGAATAATCTTGAAAATATGCTCGAGCACTTCGTAGATGTTGATTAATTGCCGCTGCGGGCGGTTACTCGGCCCCAGCATGTTGGTGATCAGGGTTTGCAGGCGGTCGACTTCGTTGATGATGACCTCGGTGTACTCGATCCAGTCGGGTCGATCCAGTTCTCTTTGCAGCAATTGCGCGGCGCCGCGAATGCCGCCCAGCGGGTTGTTGATTTCGTGCGCCAGCCCGCGCGCGAGCTGCTGGGTTGCCGGTTGCTGCATTTGGCTGAATTCTTCGCGCGCGTACTTTGCCTGGCGTTCGGACAATCGTATTTCGACCAGCACCTCGCCGTCGCCGGCCTGTTCGCCGCAGGGATAGATGCTGTAATCGGCGATGAAGGACTTGCCGTTTGCGAGCGTGATTGTCGCCTCGTGCTCGGTCAGCGCGATCGGACCCAGCGCCAGCTTGGCGGTAATCGTGGATGGTTCGACCTGGCTCAGCAGGCTGGCGAAGGGCCGCCCGACGAGGTTTCTGGCACTGGCGTCGAGCAGCGCCTCGCCGGTAGCGTTGACATAGGTGATACGGCCTTCGTGGTCGAGGCACAACAGCGCGGCCTTCAGCGTATCCAGAATCCGCTGGTTGAGATCGGGCGCGGGCGTTTGCATGGCATTAGCCTGCATAAGCCGCCGACGCGCTGTAGCGCGTCACGCTGGTGATCGAGTAAGGCAATTGTTGCGGGCGCTGTAGCATAATTTCACTGAAGCGGAACGGTATAGTCTTCGATCAGACAAAAAAGGCCCCGCAGGGGGGCCTTTTTGTCGTTCCTGCCGGGCGCAGCCTTAAACGCTGTAGTAGAGGTCGAATTCGACCGGGTTGGTCGCTAGCCGCAAGCGTTCGACTTCTTCCATCTTGAGGTCGATGTAGCCGTCGATGACGTCGTCGGTGAATACGCCGCCCGCCTTGAGGAACTCGCGATCCTGGTCCAGCGCTTCCAGCGCCTGGTCGAGTGAAAACGCGACCTGCGGAATTTCGGCTTCTTCTTCCGGCGGCAGATCGTATAGATCCTTGTCCATCGCTTCGCCCGGGTGAATCTGGTTCTTGATGCCGTCGAGCCCAGCCATCATCAGTGCGGCGAATGCGAGGTAAGGATTCGCGGTCGAATCCGGGTAGCGAACCTCTATACGGCGCGCCTTGGGATTACTGACATAAGGAATACGAATCGACGCCGAGCGGTTGCGTGCCGAGTAAGCCAGCATGACCGGGGCTTCGAAGCCGGGCACCAGGCGCTTGTAACTGTTGGTGGCGGCATTGGCGAAGGCGTTGATTGCCTGCGAGTGCTTGATAATGCCGCCGATATAGTACAACGCCATATCGGACAGGCCGCCGTAGCCCTCGCCGGAAAACAGGTTGACACCATCCTTCATCAGCGACATGTGTACGTGCATGCCGTTTCCATTATCGCCGACCAGCGGCTTGGGCATGAAGGTGGCGGTCTTGCCGTAGCTGTGGGCGACGTTATGTACGCAGTATTTCAGTACCTGGACTTCGTCGGCCTTACGCACCAGCGTGTTGAAGGCGACGCCGATTTCGCACTGGCCGGCGGTCGCGACTTCGTGGTGATGTACTTCGACCTTGAGGTCCATCTCTTCCATCGCCAGGCACATCGCCGAGCGAATGTCGTGCAGCGAATCCACCGGCGGTACCGGGAAGTAGCCGCCCTTGACGCCGGGACGGTGGCCGATGTTGCCGTCTTCGTAAATCTTGATCGAGCTCCAGGCTGCTTCCTCGGAGTCGATCTGGTAGGAGCAGTGACCCATTTCGGTTGACCACTTGACGTCATCGAAGACGAAGAATTCGTTTTCCGGACCGAAGTAGGCGGTATCGGCGACACCCAATGACTTCAGGTAGGCCTCGGCGCGCATCGCGATCGAGCGCGGGTCGCGCTCGTAACCTTCGCCGGTGGTCGGTTCGACCACGTTGCAGGTGATGTTAATGGTCGGCTCGTCGGTAAACGGGTCGAGGACCGCGGTATCCGGGTCGGGCATCAGAATCATGTCGGACTCGTTGATGCCCTTCCAGCCGGCGACCGAGGAGCCGTCGAACATCTTGCCTTCGGTGAAAGTGTCCTCGTCGAGCATGGAAGCCGGGATCGAGACATGTTGTTCCTTTCCCTTGGTGTCGGTAAAGCGGAAATCGACGAATTTAACGCCGTACTCATTAATTTTATTCAACACCTCAGAAGCAGACATGATTTAATCTCCAGAATCGGGGGGTCTAAAAACAGGGAGAATTGTACCGATTGCCGAAGATTTGCCAACTTTTCGTGCAAAAAATCGAAATTCCAGACTATTATCGCCCAAATTGCACTAATTTGGTGCGTTACTTTCTGTAGTAAATATTGACCTTACCGACATAGTCGAGATTGCCCGCGCTTTGTTGAAGCCGATCGATCGCCGCCTGGTGCTCGCTGCTGCCCATATCCGCGGGTAACACCAGGTCGATTTCGATCAGCAGGTCGAGGTAATGCAGCTTTATCTGGTCGATACTGTTGCGTTCGTCGATCCCCTCCCAGGCCCGCTGTAGATCGTCCTCGATGACGCGGCGTTCCGGCAGTCTGGCCAGCGTTGATTCCTTGATTGCGTCGTCCAGCGGATCGATGTGTATTTGCACGTCGATAATTTTCGGAAACTGCTTTTTCACGCGGTGCTCGATCTTGTGCGCGATGTAATGCGCCTCGGAAACGGTTAGATCGGAGTCGACCTCGAGATGAGCATCGATATAACCCTGCCCGCCCATCGAGCGCGTGCGCAGGTTATGGATGCCGACCACGCTGCTGTCGGCCTGCATCGCCTCGCGCACTTCGTCGACCAGGCTCAGTTCGAGACCGGTGTCGATCAACTCGTCGAGCGCCCGGCGGCCCAGTCGAATGCCCATCAGCAGGATCATCGCGCCGACCACGATCGCCGCCAGCGCGTCCATATGCGGAACGCCGAGCACCTGCGCGCTTATCCCGATGACGACAACGATCGACGACAATGCGTCCGAGCGATGGTGCCAGGCGTTGGATTCGAGCAGCGACGAGTGCACCGCACGCGCGGCGCGCATCGTGTAGTGATACAGGCCTTCCTTGGCGACGATGGCGAGGAAGGCGAACAGGATA
>CALJQI010000340.1 GCA_937980285.1 uncultured Gammaproteobacteria bacterium
GGTATTCTGCTGCTGATTTCAGCCGTGGTCGCAATCCTGGTTGCCAACTCTCCTTTGGCGGGATTCTATGGCCAACTGCTGGATACCACGGTTGCGATCCAGGTTGGCGCGCTTGCCATCGACAAGCCCTTGCTGCTGTGGATCAACGATGGATTGATGGCGGTGTTCTTTTTCCTGGTCGGGCTCGAGATCAAGCGCGAAGTCATGGAAGGCGAACTGTCATCGTTTTCACAGGTCATCCTGCCGGGCATGGGTGCTCTCGGCGGCATGCTGGTGCCGGCCGCGATTTACGCCTGGCTGAACTGGCACGATTCGGTCGCGCTCGACGGCTGGGCGATCCCGGTTGCGACCGATATCGCCTTCGCGCTGGCCCTGCTCGGCGTCTTCGGCTCGCGCGTGCCGATCGCGCTCAAGGTTTTCCTGCTGACGCTCGCCATATTCGACGATCTGGCGGCGATCGTCATCATCGCGCTGTTTTACTCCGCCGACCTCTCGCTTGCCGCGCTGTGCATCGGCGCGGCCGCGCTCGCTGCCGGGGTCATCATGAACCGGGTCGGCGTGACGCGGACTTCCGCCTATATTCTGCTCGGAATCGTGCTCTGGATCGCGGTGCTGAAGTCGGGCGTGCACGCGACACTGGCCGGCGTGCTGATTGCCTTTTGTGTTCCGATGCGCGACGCGCAGGGCGCTTCGCCCCTGACCAGGCTCGAACACGATCTGCACGGACCGGTCGCTTTCGCGATTTTGCCGATTTTCGCGTTTGCCAATGCCGGCCTTTCGCTCGGCGGTATGGCGCTTGCCGACCTGACTCATCCGGTAACCCTGGGCGTGATCCTGGGGCTACTGGTCGGTAAGCCGCTCGGCATTATGCTGTTTGTCGGGCTTGCGCTGGGCCTGCGCCTGGTGGCCCTGCCGCCGCGGGTTAACTGGGGTCAGCTGCTCGGCGTCGCCTTTGTCTGCGGGATCGGTTTTACCATGAGCCTTTTTATCGCGGGCCTCGCCTTCGAGCACGGCAGTGGAGATTATTTTGCCGGCGATCGGCTGGGCATACTGATCGGGTCGATTCTGGCGGCGATCGCTGGATACCTGATGCTGCACCTGAGCCTGCCTAAAGCCGAACAAGGGGATTGATTTACCCTCGATACCGGGTGTCGTCGACCTGCTTCCGCGCGGACAACAGGCTTGCTTATGCATCTGGCAGGCTTAATATAAGACAATTCAATCCGGAGAGTCGCGAGATAAGCCATGGATAATCTCAACCAGCAAAGCTGCGAAGCTTGCCGTGCCGATGCGCCTGAAATCAGCGATCAGGAATTAAAAAGCCTGATGCCGCAGATTCCCGACTGGGGTGTCGTCGTTGTCGACGGCGTTATGCAGCTGCGGCGCGAGTTCGATTTCAGTAATTTTGAGCGCGCGATGGCGTTTTCCAATCGTGTCGGCGATATCGCCGAGGCCGAAGGGCATCACCCGGCGATTCTTACCGAGTGGGGCCGGGTGACGGTGAACTGGTGGAGTCACAAGATCGGCGGGCTGCACAGGAACGATCTGATCATGGCCGCGCGCACGGACAAGGTTTATGGGGATTAACAGCCGCGCGCTGGTTTCGATTTTCATCGTGCTGATGGTCGGTTTGTCGAGCACGCGCGTGCTCGATGATTATGTCGACGACTACACCACCAGCTCGATCAAGAACGCGGCGCTGACCTACGCCACCGCGCGCGGCATCAACGCCCTGGTTTCGATGATGCAAAGCAGCGAGGTCGAGGCCGGCATCGGGGTCGTCTCCGGTTCGTTGACAATCGGCGAATTGCTCGATCCGCTGAACGACATGATCGAACGCTTTTCCACCGTCATGACCTGGGTGCTGGCCTCGCTCGCGGCGCAAAAAGTCCTGCTCTTGCTAGCTTCGCACGAATTGTTCCTCTACCTGGTTGCGGTGCTGGGTATAAGCGCCCTGTTATTGCTGTTTAACGCGTCGCCGCGCGCGCAGGCCCCCGTGTTCAAGGCCTTCCTGGTCGTGGTGTTCATCCGTTTTGCGCTCGGTCTCGCGGTCGCGCTTAACAGCGGCGTCGACTACCTGTTCCTCGATCAACAGCTGCAGGCCAACGACGCCGGCATCGAAAACTTCCAGTCGAATATCATCGGCATCGAATCCGATGACGAATTCGACGCCGATAGCGTGCGCGAATCGGCCTTTACTTTCTGGCGCGGCCTGAGCCTCGACGAACTCGAGCGCAAAATCAGCGACGGCATCGAGAACTTCATCAACCTGGTTGCGATCTACCTGCTCAAAACCATCGTCTTTCCGCTGGGTTTTTTTTACGCCGCGTTTTTCTTCATCAAACTGCTGTGGCGGGTGGAGTTGAACATCACGGCGCCATCCTGAGCCGGAATTACGCGAAGTCGTTAAACATCAGGCCACAACCGCCTTCAGATCGCTGTCGTGGATTACGCGGGATTGCAGCGGCAGGCCGCAGCTGTCGTCGAACTCCGAGGCCGTCCGTACGCCGGCTTCGGCAATCGCTTTTGCCGGCGCGGTCGAAAGTTGTTTAGCAATCTGGAATACTGAATCGTTGTGAAATGAGCCGGATGGGCGGATTCCCGCCCGGCTCCAGG
>CALJQI010000341.1 GCA_937980285.1 uncultured Gammaproteobacteria bacterium
CGCCGGCGTTCGGCACGCCGGAATACACGCGCGCCGCCTGGGCCAGCGGCCAGCTGGCGCGCCGTTACCGGATTCCGTTCCGTTCCTCCAATACCAACGCGTCGAACTGCGTCGACGCGCAGGCGGCCTGGGAGTCGCAAATGTCGCTGTGGGGAGCGGTAATGGGACATGCGCAGATAATCAAGCATGCCGCCGGCTGGCTAGAAGGCGGCTTATGCGCGTCGTTTGAGAAATTCATCATCGACGTCGACATGCTGCAAATGATGCGCGAGACGCTGACGCCGCTCGAAGTCAACGAATCCACGCTGGCGCTGGACGCGATCCGCGAGGCCGGGCACGGCGGCCATTTTTTCGGCACCGCGCATACCATGGCGCACTACAGCACGGCTTTTTACGCGCCGCTGGTTTCCGACTGGAGCAATTTCGAAACCTGGGCGGAAAACGGCGCGCAAAATGCGTTCCAGCGCGCCAACACGGTTTACCGGCAAAAGCTGGCCGAATACGAGCCGCCGCCGATGGATGGCGGCAGGCGCCAGTCGCTGGAGCGCTATGCGCAGGAACGCCGCCGCGAGCTGGAGCTGGCGCGATGAAACTGCAGCGGCTGGCACAGAGCAACTAACACGAAAACAGGTAACCAACATGGCTAGGAACTACGATGCGATCATCATTGGCGCCGGAATCATCGGTTGCGCGACTTCGCTGGCGCTGGGACGCAAGGGCTGGAAGGTGCTCAACCTGGATCGCTTGCCGGCGGCGGGCTACGGCTCGACTTCGGGCTCCTGCGCGATTATCCGCCCCTATTACTCCACGCTCGATGGCTCCGCGATGGCCTATGAATCGCACTACTACTGGAAGAACTGGGCCGACTACCTGGGCGGCGGCGACATCGACGAACGCGGTCTCATCGAGTACCACAACGTCGGTTCCCTGGTAATGAAAACCGAGGCCAACGATTACCTGCGGCCGACCATGGCGCTGATGGATCAACTCGATTCACCCTATAGCGAGTTATCGCCCGACGAGATTCGCGAAAAGCTGCCGGTGTGGAACACCGAGTCGTTTTACCCGGTCAAGCGACCCGACGATCCCGGTTTCGGCGTCGCCAATGCCGAACCGTTGCCGGGCGCGGTGTTGTTTCATGCCGCGGGTTACGTTTCCGATCCGCAACTGGCCACGCACAACATCATGCGCGCGGCCGAGATTGCCGGCGGCGAATTCAGCTACAACGCCCGCGTGACCGCGATTCGGCGTGAGCGCGGCAAGGTTTGCGGCGTCACCCTCGAAAACGGCGACAGCATCGACGCGCCGGTGGTGCTCAACGCCGCCGGGCCGCATTCCTCCAGGGTCAACCAGATGGCCGACGTCGAAAAATCGATGCAGGTCAAGACCCGCGCGCTGCGCCAGGAGGTCGCGCACGTGCCGTTGCCGGAGGGTTACCGTCGCGAGACCGCCTGCGTCACTTCGGACAGCGATATCGGTCTCTATACCCGTCCCGAGCAGGGCGACGCGCTATTGATCGGCAGCGAGGACCCGCCCTGCGACCCGCACGAATGGGTCGACCCGGATGACTACAATCGCGATTTCAGCGAGCAATGGAAAGTGCAGGTGCTGCGCACCTGCCAGCGCGTGCCGAATCTCGGCGTGCCGAGCCAGATGCGCGGCGTGGTCGATTTATACGACGTCAGCGACGACTGGATTCCGATCTACGATCGCTCGGATTTACCCGGTTTCTATCTCGCTATCGGCACCAGCGGCAATCAGTTCAAAAACGCACCCATCGCGGGCGCGCTGATGGCGGATATCATCGAGGCGACGCAAGACGGCAACGACCAGGACGCCAACCCGATCGATTTCCATTTGAAGTACATCGATCACAGCTTTTCCAGCGGGTTTTACTCGCGCCTGCGCGAAGTCAACCAGGACAGCAGTTTTTCGGTGTTAGGGTAGCCATATGAAATCACATGCACGGGCGACCCCGAAGGGGCGTCCCGGAAGTCGCGAAGCGGCTATCCGGGATCTCGCAACAATGGCAGGATAATAACGGGGTAACTCCATGAAATCACATGCACAGGTAGTCGTCATCGGCGGCGGTGTGGTCGGATGCAGCGTTATCTACCATCTGACAAAACTCGGTATGAAGGACGTAGTGCTGATCGAGCGCTCTGAACTGACCTCGGGTTCGACCTGGCATGCCGCGGGCGGATTTCATACGCTCAATGCCGACACCAATATGGCGGCCTTGCAGGGGTACACGATACGCCTTTATCGTGAACTCGAGGAAATCACCGGCCAGTCCTGCAGCCTGCACCATGTTGGCGGTATCACCCTCGCCGAGTCGCCCGAGCGGCTGGACTTTCTCAAGTCTGCGCGCGCGATGCATCGTCACATGGGCCTCGAAACCGAATTGATTACGCCCGAGGAAATCCGCAAGCTCAGTCCCATCACCAACACCGACGGCGTGCTCGGTGCGCTCTACGATCCGCTCGACGGGCATCTCGACCCCTCCGGCACTACCCACGCCTATGCCAAAGCCGCGCAGATGCAGGGCGCCGAAATCGTCTTGCGCAACCCGGTGCTGGAAACCAGGCCGCGCGCCGACGGCGGCTGGGAAGTCGTTACCGAGCAGGGCACGATTATCGCCGAACAGCTGGTCAACGCCGCCGGCCTGTGGGCGCGCGAGATCGGCGCCATGGCCGGCGTTTACCTGCCGTTACACCCGATGGAACACCAGTATTTGGCGACCGCGGATATCACCGAGGTTAGCGGGCGCGACGACGAGTTGCCGCACGTGATGGATCCCGAGGGCGAGAGTTACCTGCGCCAGGAAGGCAAAGGCCTGGTGATCGGCTTTTACGAACAGAATTGCGAACCCTGGGCGGTCGACGGCACGCGCTGGGATTTCGGCCATGAGCTGCTGGACGAGAATCTCGATCGCATCGGCGATTCGATGGAGTTCGCCTTTCGCCGCTTCCCGGTGCTCGCCGAGGCCGGCATCAAGACCATTATCAATGGCCCCTTTACTTTCGCGCCCGACGGTAACCCGCTGGTCGGACCGGTTCCTGGACTGCGCAACTACTGGTCGGCCTGCGCGGTCATGGCCGGCTTCAGCCAGGGCGGCGGGGTCGGGCTGACGCTGGCCGAATGGATGATCGATGGCGAGCCGTCGCGTGACGTATTCGCGATGGACGTGGCGCGCTTCGGCGACTATTGCACACCGTCCTATACGCGGCTCAAGGTGCGCGAAAACTACCAGCGGCGTTTCAGCGTGTCCTATCCCAACGAAGAATTGCCGGCGGCGCGCCCGCTCGACACGACTCCTGCTTACGCTATCTGGAAATCGCAGAACGCCGTATTCGGCGACATGTACGGCATGGAGCATGTCAACTACTTCGCGCCGGCGGGCGAAGAGGCCTACGAAATACCGAGTTTTCGGCGCTCCAATGCCTTCGACACAGTGGGCGAAGAGGTGCGCGCGGTGCGTGAAAGAGTCGGTATCAACGAGGTGCACAACTTCGGCAAGTACGAAGTCTCGGGCGCCGGCGCCCATGACTACCTCGATCGAATCATGGCCGGACGAATCCCTGCGCCAGGCCGCCTGAGCCTGAATCCGATGCTGAG
>CALJQI010000342.1 GCA_937980285.1 uncultured Gammaproteobacteria bacterium
GCCGCCGATATGTGCATGAACGTATACCTGGGCCTCGCCATGAGCCTGAGCGCGGCAGTCAAGGGTATCACCAACAAGATCGACCCCGGTCCGGCGACCGATCGCGATCTCTACGAAATGACCGATGCGGAATTCCGCGACGCCGGCATTCGCCGTCTGCCGCGCAACCTGATGGCGGCCACCGATGCGCTGCGCGGCGACAGCCTCGCCGAGGAGGTCATGGGCCCGGTGATGCTCAAATCCTATCTCGCTTACAAGGTCGATGAATGGGAACGTTACCACCAGACCGTCACCGACTGGGAAGTCGCAGAATACCTGCGCCTCTACTAGGCGCTGCATCGGGCTCGGCGGAAACCGGCAGATGACGGCACCAGTGACCACGCAGGCAGGACAGTCCGTCGCGGTTAGCAAGCGCCGCTGGTTCGAGTTCAATAAACCGATAACGCCAGCCAGCGCAATCTGGCTGGCGCTTTCCGCCTGGGTGGCTTTCTTCGGCCTGTGGGAGTTCGCCGTACTAATGGAAGTTACCAACGCGGTGCTGCTGCCCGGGCCGGTCACGGTGCTAACCAGTTTTGTCGAGCTGTTTACCGAGAAAAATTACCTTGCCGATATCGGCATGAGCCTGTACCGCGTGCTCGCCAGTTTTACACTGGCCTGCCTGCTGGCGGTACCGCTGGGTATCCTGATGGGAACTTTCCGCAGCGTCGAGGCATTTTTCAACCCGCTGGTGTCTGCCTTCCGCTATCTGCCCGCACCGTCGTTCATCCCGCTGCTGCTGATGTGGCTAGGCGCCGGTGAGTCGCAGAAACTGGCGCTGCTGTTCCTCGGCGTTGTCTGGTTCCTGATTACGCTGATCATGGATTACGCCAAGTCGCTGCCGGCGGATTACATCAATACCGCGCTGACGCTGGGTGGCAACCGCAGGCAGGTACTGTGGACCGTGGTAGTGCCGGCGATGCTGCCCAATGTTCTAATCGCGATGCGGCAAATGCTGGCGGTCAGCTGGACCTACCTGGTCATCGCCGAGATCGTCGCGGCCGACTCCGGCATCGGCGCGATGATGATGCGCGCCAAGCGCTTCGTGCATATCGATGAAATCATGGCCGGGATTGTCACCATCGGGCTGCTCGGCCTGCTTTTCGACATCCTTCTGCGCGCGGCGCAACGCCTGCTGTTCCCCTATCTCGAAACCAAGGAATGAGCGCAACCGGCCCGTGAACAAACAACAACCAATTGCAATTTGTCGGCACCGAGGAGCTAGCAGGTGCACGTCAATAAACCTGAAAACCATAGAGAGGTAATCAAAGACATGACTAATTTCAACAGGACAATCAAGCTTTTCATCGCACTGGCTATTCTGTGCGTGGCGCCGCTGGCTTCGATCTCCCCGGCAAGCGCCGCCGAAGAAGTCAAAATTTCCGGCTTCACCTGGCCCGGTTACGGCTTCTGGTTTATCGCCCGCGACAAGAAGCTGGCGCCGAATCTGGACATCAACTACCAGACGATCGAGGATCCTTACGAGAGCTACAACCTGGTGGTCGCAGACCAGATGGACGTGGTATCCAGCACGGTCGAGTTTTCGCCGATCGCGGCCGAGCGCGGCATGCCGCTGAAGCTGGTCGCCTTCGCCAACCTGTCCTACGGCACCGACAAGATCGTCGCCGGCCCCGGCATCGATGGCCCGGCGGACCTCAAGGGCAAGAAGGTAGCCGTGGTCGAGGGTGGGCTGGCGCAGATTTACGTCGCCATGTGGCTCGAGCGCAACGGCCATGCTTTCGACTCGGTCGAATACGCCAATATCATCGCCGACGACGCCTTCGCGGCGATGATCGGCGGTGACGTTGTGGCTTCCGAATTCTGGGAGCCCTACGGCAGCAACGTGCTCAAGGCGCTGTCGGGCTCCAAGGTTCTGTCTCAGTCGAAAGACGAGTACTGGACCTCGCAGGCCGTGGTCGCCGACGGACTCTACATGAATGAGAAATTCATCACCGAACGTCACGATGTCGCGCTCGATACCCTGCGCGCGCTTTACGACGCCATCGCCTGGTGGAAAAAGAATCCCGCCGAGGGTAACAAGATCATCGCCAGTGGTATGAAAATGAGCGTCGACGACGTCGAGCTGGTCATCGGCAAGGATGGCACCAGCCTCGACGGCGGGCTTTATGTCTACGACTTCCTCGAAGCGGCGCGTTTTTGCGGCGCCGCCCCCGGCGAGCCGCCGTTCAAGCAAAGCAATGGCCAGATGCGCGAACACTACGAGCTGATGACCGACTGGTGGCTGAAGTTCGGTTTCCTGGAGACCCGCAACCCTTACGAAAAAGGCGTGAATTGCGGGTTGCACAAGGAACTCTACGATAGCGGCTACCGCGGCTAGAGACTGTCTCCGGCGGAAGGGGCGCTTTGCCCCTTCCGCCGTGGAAACGCAGATATTATGATTGCCGATAATCCCCAGCAGAAATCCCATAGCAAACTGCTGCTCGAGCAGGTGTCGAAAGAGTACCCGATCAGCGGTGGCGACAGGTTGCTCGCCGTCAGCGACGTTTCCTTCGACGTGATCGAGAACGAGGTCTGCGTCCTGCTCGGGCCGTCAGGCTGCGGCAAATCGACAATTCTGCACATGATGGCCGGGCTCAACGACCCAACTGCAGGCCGGCTGACGCTCGATGGCCGCGAAATTCACGGCCCCAGCCGCGACCGCGGCATGGTGTTCCAGGGATATACGTCGTTTCCGTGGCTGACCGTCGAGCAGAACGTCGAGTACGGTATGCGCCTGAACAAAGTGCCGCCCGCGGAACGGCGCCAGCGGGTCGATTTTTTCATCGACCGAGTCAACCTGACCCGGTTTCGCAAGGCCTACCCGAAACAGCTTTCCGGCGGCATGAAGCAGCGCGTCGCGATTGCGCGCATGCTGGCCAACGCGCCGGAAATATCGCTGATGGACGAACCCTTCGGCGCGCTCGACGCGGAAACCCGCTGGCATATGCAGGAACTGCTGCTCGACATTATCGACGATTCGCAAATGACCGTGGTCATGGTGACTCACGATATTCCTGAAGCCCTGTTCCTCGCCGACCGTATCGTCTTCCTGTCGAGCCATCCCGGGCGCATCAAGGAAATTCTGACCATGGATTTCAAGCAGGGGCGCAGAATCACCAACAAGGAGGAACTGATCGAAACCCCCGGTTACATCGAAATCGAGCGCGAGATTCTGCACATGATGCGTGAGGAAGCCAGCGATGAAGAATAAATTAAAACGTCCCGGGATTTCGACCTGTCTGCGAAGACTCACGCGCTCCAGGTCAACAGCCAGCGGTAAGGCAGTCGGAGGCGCCCGGCATGGATCATGAAGTTTTCACTCTGCACGATTTCGAACTTCAATCGGGGGACGTATTACCCGAGGCCCGGCTTGCCTACAAGACCTACGGCGAACTAAACGCCAACGCCGATAACGTCGTCGTATTGCCTACTTTTTATACCGGTAGCCACATGCGAAACGAGGGATTTTTCGGCCCCGGTCGAGCGATAGACCCGGTGCGGCATTTCGTGGTCTCGATCAATATGTTCGGCAACGGAATCTCGTCGTCGCCGAGCAATACGCCGCCGCCCTTCGACGCCGCGAGTTTTCCGAGAATAACCCTCTACGACAATATTCGCGCGCAATACCGGCTGCTCACCGAAGGCCTCGGCGTTAACCGGATTGCGCTGGTCACCGGCTGGTCGATGGCCGGCTGCCAGTCTTTCCAGTGGGGCGCGCAGTACCCGGATTTCGTCGGCGCCATTCTGCCGTTTTGCGCCTCGGCAAAAACCTCGGAGCACAACATCGTCTTCCTCGAAGGCGTCAAGGCCGCGCTGCAGGCCGATGCCGTTTACGCCGACGGCAGTTACAGCGAACCGCCGATCAAGGGCCTCAAGGCCTTCGGCCGAGTCTATGCCGGCTGGGCTTTCTCGCAAACCTTTTATCGCCAACAAATGTATCGCCTGAAGGGTTTCGATAGCGCCGAGGAATTGTTGCAGGACTGGGAACGGGATCATCTCGACTGGGATGCCAACGACCTGCTGTGCAAGCTGTGGACCTGGCAGCAGGGCGACATCAGCGCCAACCCGCTGTACCGCAACGACTTCAAGGCCGCGCTGAACGCCATAACGGCGGACACCATCGTCATCGTCTGCGAAAACGACCTGTACTTTCGCCCTGAAGACAACCAGCTCGAAATCGAGCACATCATCGGCGGAGAATTGCGCATTTACCGGTCACCCTGGGGACATTGCGTGGCATCGCCGGGCAACGATCCCGAATTCGAACGTTATCTCGATCAGGCAATCCGCGAATTGCTTGACCAATAAAACCATCACTACTCACTGGAGAACCGCATGACCGCACCAAGCGTATTTAGAATCGCCGACATACAGGACCGTATCGACAACCTGCCCGAGAACGGCACCTATATCAAACCATTTGTCACCACTGCGATCAGTGAGTCGATGGCCGGCGGAATCAATTGCCTGAACAAGATTTCGGTGCCATGGGATCTGACCTGCGATGAAATGATTTACTGCCTGCAGGGGACTTTTCGCCTGGTGGTGGACGAAATCGGTTACGAACTCAACCCGGGCGACCTGATGTTCGTACCGAAGGACAACCACGTTAAGTACGAATGCGACGACAAGTGCGTGATCTTCTACACCGCCTACCCGGTCGACTGGAAACAGCGCGCCGGCATCACCCATGTGCCCGGCATCGATGCCGATGAAATGCCGGCGCCTTACGCGCAGTGAGCGTTCAGCGAATCATCGATACCTACCTGAAAGGCTGGGAGCTCGGCGACGGCGCTCTCAGCCTCAGCGTGACCGCGGACAGTTTTTGTTATGACGACCCCAACAGCGGTCGCATCGCGCGCCACGAGTTCATCGAATTTGTCGAGGACTTCAAACGCGCCGCGGTTGCCATGGGCGGCGAGCTAAACGCCAGTCCTTTCCTGCGCTACAGCGACGTCGTCGTCAAGCTTGACGAGTTACCGGCTACCGTATGGTGCTGGTGGCAGGCCATCGGCACCGAACTGCAGGGCTGCGCGCTGGTCAAGGTCGGGGAAGAAGGCGTCTTGCATGAAAAGATAGCCTACTTTTCACGCCTGCCCGAGTAACCCTAAAAGTAATCCGCGGACAGGAACCGTCGCCGGCAGCGACGCCGACGTCGAGGCGGCGCCTGCCGGTAGCGGCCGGCGGCTTATCGCCAGCCGGCGCGATCCATCAGCTTGACCGCGTCGCGGTTGTTTTCGCCGAGCCGCGTCAGGTTGAGGCTGTCGCCCTTGAACTCGCCGAATGAGCGCAGCGTGTCGGAAGTTTTCGCGCCCACGACTACCGGGTACTCGTTATTGACCTCGGCATACCAGGTTTGCGATTCGGCGTTGACCAGGAATTCGAGCAGACGCTCGGCGGCTTCGGCATGCTTGGCGTGCCTGGTGACAGCGGCGCCGCTGACGTTGACATGCGCCCCGCGGTCGGCCTGATTGGGCCAGAATACGCCGAGGCTGTCGGCAACCGCGCGATCCTCCGCCTTGCTGCTGTTCACCAGCCGGCCATAGTAGTAGGTATTGGCGATAGCGATGTCACAAAGCCCGGCGGCCGCGGCACGCAACTGGTCGGTGTCGCCACCGGCTGGTTTGCGCGCAAAATTGGCAACCAGCCCCTTCGCCCAGGCCTCGGTCTTGTCTACGCCATGCGCCTCGATCATGGATGCGACCAGTGACTGGTTATA
>CALJQI010000343.1 GCA_937980285.1 uncultured Gammaproteobacteria bacterium
GGCGAGCCAGCGCTGTACCAGCGGCTTGAGCACGGCGTCGCTTTGCGATCGGTAACCCTGGCCGTGGACGATAATGACCAGCCGCATACCTCGCTGCAGCGCATCGCCGATAAACCGCGGCAGCAGTTCCAGCGCTTCGTCCTGCCGATAGCCGTGCAGATCGAGACTGGCCTGGGGGCGGATTTGCCCCTGGCGAATCTTGCGCTGCAGTTTTGTCTGCATCCCGCTATTGAAATGAGAGGCCGCCGCCGGCGTTGCCTCGGAAGGGTAATTGGACGTGAATTCATCGGCCTCATTCGCCTTGCGCGGCGTGAATTTTTTCGGCTTGCGATGCTGATAAACGTTGATGCGGTCGTGACGCATTCGCCTGACGCCCGGTATCAGGTTGGCAAATTCGGATTCGTCGTCGTCGTTCATGCGGTAATCGCCAGGCAAATGTTAATTTTCTCTAATATTATCCGAAAATTACATTTAAATCGGATAGAATCCCATCCCGATGCATATTCTCATTACCAACGATGACGGCTACCTCGCCCCCGGTATAAAAATCCTCGCTCAGGAACTCTCCCAGGTCGCCGAGATTTCCGTAGTGGCGCCGGATCGCAATAAAAGCGGCGCCAGTAACTCGCTGACGCTGATGCGGCCGCTGCGGGTGGAACAATCGGTCGACGATTTTTACTATGTCGACGGCACGCCCACCGATTGTGTTCACCTGGCGCTGTCGGGCTTGCTCGATCGGGCGCCCGATATGGTCGTCTCCGGGATCAATGCCGGCCCCAACCTGGGGGACGACGTGTTGTACTCGGGAACCGTTGCCGCGGCGATGGAAGGGCGTTACCTGGGCCTGCCGGCAATCGCCGTCTCGCTGGTTGGCAAACCCGCCCAGAATTACCAGTCCGCCGCCGAGATTACCCGGCGGGTGATCGAGCGATTGACGCTGAATCCGCTGCCCGACGATACCTTGCTGAATATCAATGTGCCGGATTTGCCGGTCGCCGATGTGCGGTCGATAGAGGCGACGCGCCTGGGTTTTCGCCACAAGGCGGAATCCATGGTCCGGCAAAGCGACCCTTACGGACGGCCTGTCTACTGGGTTGGCCCGCCGGGAGAGGCGCAGGATGCCGGCCCGGGCACCGATTTTCACGCGGTTGAACATGCCATCGCCTCGGTGACGCCGATGCAGATCGATTTAACCCGCCATCACGGCATCGAACCCCTGCAGCGATGGTTGCAACAGCTGTGAATTCGGCCGACCGCAATCACCAGGGCATAGGCATGACCTCGCAGCGCACGCGCGATCGCCTGATCAACCGCTTGCAGCAGCAGGGCATATATAACGAGCAGGTACTCGACGTCATGCGCCGGGTGCCGCGTCATTTGTTCGTCGACGAAGCGCTGGCCCATCGCGCCTACGAAGACACCGCCTTGCCGATAGGTTACGGGCAGACGATTTCGCAGCCTTTCATTGTCGCCCATATGACGCAGCTGCTGCTGGAAGACGGGCCTGCCAACTCGGTGCTCGAAATCGGCACCGGTTGCGGCTACCAGACCGCTGTGCTGGCAAGCATTTTCCCGCAGGTTTACAGTGTCGAGCGCATCGAGGCCCTGCATCAGCTGGCTAAAAAACGTCTCGCCGAACTGGATTTCTACAATGTGCAACTGCGTCATACGGATGGCGCCGAAGGCTGGCCGAATCCCAGTTATCGATTCGAACGGATCATGATGACCGCGGCCTGTACCGAAATACCGGAGGCCCTGACGGCACAGCTTTCGCCTGGCGGTGTCATGGTGCTGCCTTTCGACAATGGTGTCGAGCAGACCATGACCAGGGTCACCCGCAGCGCCGATGGCCTGGTTAGCGAATCGCTGGAAAAAGTAATCTTCGTGCCGCTGTTGCCGGGGCTGGGTTAGTGCAGCTGTTCGAGAGTATCTACAATGCGGTGATTCGATTTTCTCGGCGCAACGACGCGCCCTACTATCTATCCCTGCTCAGTTTCGTCGAATCGTTTATCCTGCCGTTTCCGCCACCCGATGTGATGCTGGCGCCGATGTCGCTGGCACAGCCCGCGCGCGCGCTGCGTTTCGCGACGCTGACGCTTGTTTTTTCCGTGCTCGGCGGGCTGGTGGGTTACCTGATCGGCGCTTTCCTGTTTGACCTGGCGGAGCCTTTGATCGCCGAATGGGGCTACCAGTCCCGGTTTCGAACGGTGACCGGCTGGTTCGGGCAATGGGGATTCTGGGCGGTGCTGGTGGCGGGATTTTCACCGGTACCCTACAAGATATTCACTATCGCGGCGGGCGTTTTGAATCTCGCCATCATACCGTTCTTGCTGGCGTCGATCCTCGGTCGCGGCGCACGGTTTTTCCTGGTCGCCTGGTGCCTGGCCAGATTCGGCCCGGCGATCGAATCCAGGCTCGTGCGCTACATCGAAATTATCGGCTGGGCGATCGTCGTCGCACTACTGTTGGCCATTGCTGTCTATTATGTTTAATCCATAAAAGGCGCCGAAAATGAGATCAGCTATTGCTACCGCTATCGCCGTGTTGATGTTGGTTTCCTGTGTGGTCGTCAAACCGCCGGTCAACGTATCGCGTGGCCCGGGCTGGTACACGGTAAAAAAATCGGACACGCTGTATTCGATCGCCTGGCGTTA
Organism: uncultured Gammaproteobacteria bacterium; assembly: GCA_937980285.1. Classification (GTDB taxonomy): domain Bacteria; phylum Pseudomonadota; class Gammaproteobacteria. Next base: position 2,655 of record CALJQI010000343.1, read on the forward strand.
CGGGCTCGACTACAAACAACTGGCGCGCTGGAACCGGATTGACGTCAGTGCGCCAATCCACCCGGGCCAGCGTCTGCGCCTGATCAAACCCGGCGGTACGACGGTGGCGGGCGCCAGCAAGAGCACCACCGGCAGCGGCGGCCATTCCAGCACGGCTGTCAAATCAACGACCACCAGTAGCAAGTCGGTCACCAGCAAAAGCAGCGTTAGCCAGCCCAGCGGCCGCAACCCGGACAAATGGATCTGGCCTACCGACGGCAAACCCCTGAATACCTTCATGGCTTCACGACTCGATCGTCGCGGTATCAACATTGCCGGCAAGCTGGGTCAGCCGGTGCGCGCCGTTGCCGACGGCAGGGTGGTATATAGTGGCAATGGTTTGGTGGGTTATGGTAATCTGATCATTATCAAACATAGCGATACCTTTTTAAGCGCTTATGCTTACTGTCAGGAGCGCCTGGTGCAGGAAGGATCGACGGTGAAAGCCGGGAAAGTGGTTGCAAAAATGGGACGCAGAGATAACAAGGCTAAACTGCACTTCGAAATTCGACGAAATGGCAAACCCGTAGATCCAATGAAATATCTACCCAATCGATGAAGGAACCTCTGGATGACCAAATCTACCGATAAGTCGCTTATCGAAGATACCGAAATACCGCCCGAAGACCTGGTGGAGGATCTCGTCGACGACGAGGAGGATTCCGACCTGTCCAGCGACGACGATGACGATACCGAGCACGCGACCATTGTCGAGGATGAAGATACCGACGACGATGACGATGAAACCATCGAAGCGGAGAAATTTGTCGAGCGCCGGAAACCGCAGGACCGCCGAAAGGTAGGCACGCGCCGCTCGTCAGACGCCGATCCAACCCGGTTGTATCTCAAGGAAATCGAAGTTTCTCCGTTGTTGACTGCCGAGGAAGAAGTCTACTATTCCCGTCTCGCGCTGAAAGGCGATACCGCCGCGCGCGACAAGATGATCGAATGCAACCTGCGCCTGGTAGTCAAAATCGCGCGCCGTTACATGAATCGCGGACTGGCCTTGCTCGATTTGATCGAGGAAGGCAACCTGGGACTGATTCGCGCGGTCGAAAAATTCGACCCCGAACGCGGTTTCCGCTTTTCGACCTATGCCACCTGGTGGATTCGGCAAACCATCGAACGCGGGCTGATGAACCAGACTCGCACCATTCGACTGCCGATTCACGTCATCAAG
>CALJQI010000344.1 GCA_937980285.1 uncultured Gammaproteobacteria bacterium
AAAGGCGACTCGGAGTTAGCTGATCTTGCTCGTTACAACAATAAATATGAAAAAAACTGCACCTTTGTCGCGAAATTTGAATTGGACAAATATAAAGGAAAAATTTCATCCTTCGCTAAAAGACCTACCAAAATTGAGCTAATACAGCGAGAAGGATTTTTATCTAAATTGCTTCCAAAAGCATCATGCCCTTATTGCGGAAAACCTTTACGGACAATAAAAGCAAAGCAATGCATGCATTGCTTTGAGTCCTGGCATTATCAATGAACCATACCAAGCGCATGCAGACGGATCAGCAAACCGCTGCGCGCTTTGTCAGCCGCTGATGCGGAGCGTTAGGTGGCTAGACCAAGAATCAAATACGCGCACATCGGTTTAGCATTTATTCCCGTTGGACTTACGCCCGCTCTAGTCTACGCGCTCGCAGAAGGGTGGATAAATCTAGGGGGCGGTGAAAAAGACATAATCGCGGCGTTTCCATACCTCATACTTACATTTACTTTTGCTGTCATATCGATCATCCTTATTTTTAAACGCTGGCCCTTACGAAAATGGGTGCTGCGTTCCACGATAATTTCAGGATCGGTACTACTGTGTTTAGCAGCCGCGGCTTACTGGATAAGTTGGTTGGGAATCGCATAAGAAGAGGAACTAGCGGGGCGTCAGGGGGCACTAAGGAGAAACCAAAATGGCAATTACAGGTGGATGTTTGTGCGGGAAGGTTCGCTACGAAATCACTGGGCGAATATTTGATGCGAGTAACTGCCATTGTTCTATGTGCAGGCGGCAACATGGAGCGGCATTTGCGACCTATGTTGATTTCAATCCAGACGACTTTAGATGGATCTCAGGTAAAGACATTGTAAAGATATATGAACCTTCACCTGATGGTGGCTGGTGTTTTTGTAGTGAATGTGGTTCGTCTTTAGCAGGAACCGTCAAAGGCAAAATCACTTCAATAACCTTAAGCACCGTTGAAGGAGATCCAGGCATAGAACCAGAATCACATATTTTCGTGGGGTCCAAGGCCCAATGGCATGAAATAAAAGATAAACTTCCGCAATTTAATGAATGGCCTCCAGACACATGAAAACCACCAGGCGAATCCCCTTACCCTTAGCTTCAAGTTGGAGCACAACAAAAGTGGTTCGGGTGCAAACCAACCCATTAATCTTCATGCACTTACAGCAGTCTCTGCTCCCTCTTCGTCGCCCATGCGGCTGTTTTCGCTGACCGCTTTTTAAAAAAACGCCTCGCATCGGACCTATCCCGATTTAACCGCCTGCAGGATGACGAACTTTTTGGTGGAGGCGATGGCTTCGCAATTGCCGAACAACTTCTTCAGCTTGGCGTGGTAACCGAGGTGGCGATTGCCGACCAGGCGCAGCTCGCCGCCCGCGACCAGCGCGCGGCGAGCGTCCTTGAGCATGCGCCAGGCGATGGCGTCGCCGACGCTGTGCTGCTGGTGAAACGGCGGGTTGATAAGTACCAGGTCCTGGCTTAAGTCGTCGATGCCCTGCAGACAATCGCCGACCCGGAATTCGGCGTCGCGCGCACTGCCGAAAGCGGCTTTGAAATTGGCTTGCGCGCTGGCGATAGCCATGAAGGATTCGTCGCAAAACTCCAGGCTGGCGCCCGGGTTCACGGCGGCTGCGACAAGACCGATAACGCCATTGCCGCAGCCGAGATCGACGATTCGCCGAAATCGCGCGTCTACCGGCATGTGCTCGATCAACAGGCGGCTGCCCTGGTCGAGTCGATCGCGGCTGAACAGGCTGGCATGGTTCAGGATTCGGTAACAGCGATCCACTTCCAGTTCGTAACTGTCGGGATAGGGGCTGTCTCCATCTGTGAGCGAGTGATCGCGCTCGGCCAGAACCAGCCGGCTTTTCTTGAACGCGCGCGTGGTCGTGGTCGGGCCGATGATCGATTCGAACAGCTCGAGCGTCGAACTGTGAATATTACGCGCCATGCCGGCGGCGATAATGCGCGTATCGTGATGCAGTATCGGGCGCAGCGCGTACAGCTGATGCTCCAGCAAGGCCAGCGTTTTGGGTATCTTGATCAACACGCAATCGACAGCGACCGACGGCATGTCGATACCGGCATTGGTCTTCACCTGCTGCGCCGGGTAACCGTTGGCGACCAGGTTGTCGCGTAACGCCTGCTGCGCCAGAAACGAATCATTCCACGAGTAAACAGGGTACTCGGCCAGCGCCAGCGCGAGCGCGCCAAAGGCGTCGTTCAATATCAGCAATTTACCGTGGCGCGATAACAGCTGCAGCTCGTCGAGATGGTTGAGCAGGAATTCGTCGGCGGCATCCCAGGCCTGCAGGCGGTCATTGCGGGGATTACGCTGCAGCACGAACTCTCCCTGCGGCACCAGCAGCGTATTACGCGTTTCTACGGGCAGCGGATTGCTCATGATTCACCGACGAAAGGTAAGGCCAGCATTCCCGGCAGACGGTCTACCTGGCGCGCATCGCGGAATCCTGGAATGCCAATGGTCATGCCCTGGTGGCCTTTTTCAGGCTGATCGATATAGGTTCGGAAACACCGATCCCAAAGCGACAGGTTGAAGCCGTAATTGCTGTTGGTTTCACGCCGCAGGATCGAATGATGCACGCGGTGCATATCCGGCGTCACCAGCAGCTTGCGCATGGTGGAATCCAGCCCCACCGGCAACCTGACATTGGCGTGATTGAACATCGCCATGCCGTTGAGCAGGATCTCGAAAATCAGTACCGCAAGCATCGCCGGCCCCAGCAGCAGTATCACGCCCCACTTGATCAGCATCGAAAGCAGGATTTCAATCGTATGAAAACGCGATCCGGTGGTCAGGTCGATATCGAGATCGGCATGGTGTACCCGGTGCAGCCGCCACAATAGCGGCACCCGGTGCATCAGCAGATGCTGCAGGTAAATCGCCAGGTCGAGCAGTAAAACCGCGGCCGCCACTTCGAACCAGGCAGGCAGCGACAACAGGTTGAACAGGCCCCAGTTCATTTCGCCGACCGAGTAAGCCATGCCGACCGCCGCCGCCGGAAACAGCAGCCGCAGCAGCAGGCTGTTAAGCAGCAGCAAGCCGATATTGTGCAGCCAGCGTTGAAGTTTCGAAACCGTCAGCCGGCGTTTCGGCGCCAGCAGCTCCCAAATCAGCATGACGATAAAAATGCCGCCGAAGAAGGCAAGGCGCCAGCCGGCCTCCTGTTGCAGCACCAGATTGTCGATGGTGGATTCCATGGCCGGCATTTTCGGTCAAAACCACCTATATTGACAGCCTAATTAAAAAGGCGCTAAATCGTTCGCAACATATAAAAGCCGACTGGCAATCCGGCGTAATCAACCGCAGGAGCAGATCGATGACCGCAGCAAACAGTCCACTCGAGGACGCCAGGGGCGTTCCCGTCTCAAACTGCAAACCCCAGTCCCTTGACGACTACGAAATCGCCTTGCTGCAGTTTCACAGTTACTTCGGCGATCCCACCGAAACCCTGTCGAAAACCCTGCAAACCGATCCCGATTTTGTCATGGGGCATATTTTTATCGCCAGCGCGCTGCTGACGATGACCGAACGCCAGTATCTGCCGATGATCCGCGAGCACATCGAAAAAGCGGAAGCGCTGGCCGACAAGTCCAACGCGCGCGAAAAGATGCTGACGCTTGCCGCGCGCCAGTGGATGCAGGGCGACTGGGACCAGGCCAGCCTTACCTGGGACCAGGTGCTGACCGAGTACCCGCTCGATGCCCTGGCGCTGCAGCTCGGGCACCTGACCGACTTTTACCGCGGCGACTGTTTCAACCTGCGCGACCGCGTCTGCCGGGTGATGACCAGCTGGGACAAGAAAGTCCCCGGATACTCCTATATCCTCGGCATGCAGGCCTTCGGTTTCGAGGAATGCAACCAGTACGACAAGGCCGAGCTGGTATCCAGTACCGCGCTGGAGATGGAAAGGCGGGACCCCTGGGCGATACACGCGCTGGCGCACGTGCTCGAAATGCAGGGCCGCTTCGACGAGGGTAAAACCATGTTCCGCGAGCGCGAGAACGACTGGGCGCCGGACAATGGCTTCGCCTTTCACAACTGGTGGCACCTGGCGCTGTATCACATCGAGCACGAGGATTTCGAGGCCGCGCTAAATCTCTACGATGAACAGATATTACCGGCGGATTCCGATGTATCGCTGCAAATGGTCGACGCCAGCGCGCTGCTGTGGCGACTGCAGCTGCAAGGCGTCGATCTCGGCGCGCGCTGGGACCGCATTGCGCAACTCTGGGCCCGAAAAACCGAAGTCGAAAACGGTTATTACGCCTTTAACGACATGCACGCCGTGATCGCCCTGGTCGGCGCAGGGCGTTTCGATGCGGCCAACGCGGTGCTTGACGCGGTCGAGGCAGCGGCGCGGCAAAACAGCGGCGTAACGCGCATGATGGCCCATGACGTCGGCATCCCGACCTGCCGCGCGATGATCGATTTCGGCCAGCAGCGCTACGCGCAGGTCATACAGCAGCTGTTGCCGATCCGCACCATCGC
>CALJQI010000345.1 GCA_937980285.1 uncultured Gammaproteobacteria bacterium
GGCAGCGGCGCGGCAAAACAGCGGCGTAACGCGCATGATGGCCCATGACGTCGGCATCCCGACCTGCCGCGCGATGATCGATTTCGGCCAGCAGCGCTACGCGCAGGTCATACAGCAGCTGTTGCCGATCCGCACCATCGCACATCGCTTCGGCGGCAGTCACGCGCAGCGGGACATCCTGACGCAGACCCTGATCGAGTCGGCGCTGCGTGAAGGCAATATGAAGCTGGCCAATAACCTGGTCAGCGAGCGCAAGCTGCACAAGCCGTTCACCCCGCTGAGCCAGCGATTCGCGGCCAGGCTGGCAGCCTAGCTATCGGTCCAGATCGACAAAGACTGTCGACAGCTCCTGCCGGTTGTTACCAATATCGACAACCGCCTCGATACCCGCGGTATTGGTGGGTGCAATATTTCCGCGTAACACGTTAAAATGACTTTCGCAGTTTTTATCCGCGACCAGGCGCATATGCGACCCGATCACGGCACCGGCCTCACCCTGCGCAAGCAGGCTGGTCTCGAATGTAGCGAGAATTTCATGATCCGTAAACGCAGGCGAGGCGACCTCCCGCCTGCCCCGGTATCGAATTGAGCCTGGCCTCATGTTAGTTATGCTGCGGTAAAATGGAATGCATGCCTGATTTATTCGTCTACGCTCTTAAGAAATACAACCTTACAATGGAATAAACCGGCCACGGCATGCTGAACGAAGTCCTGATCCTGCTTTTTTTCTCGGTTGTCAGCGTCGCCCTGTTCAGGCGCCTCAACATTCCCGCGGTGCTGGGTTACCTGTTCGTCGGGTTACTCGCCGGCGATCACGCCCTCGGCCTGATTCGCGACTCGCACGCAATCGAGCAAATCGCCGAGATCGGCGTGGTCTTCCTGCTGTTTACCCTCGGCCTCGAGGTATCCATCCCGCGCCTGATCGCGATGCGCAATATCGTCTTCGGCATCGGCTTGGTGCAGGTAATCCTGTCCACTCTTAGCACGGTCGTACTCGGCCTCTGGTTCGGCCTGTCCTGGCAGGCTTCGTTCGCGGTCGGCGGCGCGCTGGCGATGTCGTCCACAGCGATCGTGGTCAAGATGCTGACCGAGCAATACGAATTGCACCTGCCGCACGGCAATATTTCACTCGGCGTGCTGCTGTTCCAGGACCTGGCGGTAGTGCCCTTCCTGGTGCTGATCCCAATTTTTGCCGCGCCCGGTTCGGACTCGCTGTTGGTGCCGATCATCCTGGCGCTGGCCAAGGGCGCGCTTGCTTTCGCGGTCATTTTCTACGCAGGCCAGTACCTGATTCGGCCGACGGTGCGGAAGATCGCCGCAACCCATTCGAGCGAGCTGTTCACGCTGTTTATCCTGCTGATCGCGCTGCTCGCCGCCTGGCTCACCTGGCAGCTCGGGCTTTCGCTGGCGATGGGCGCCTTCCTCGCCGGCATCATGCTCGCCGAGACCGAGTATCAACATCATGTCGAAAATGAAATCCGGCCGTTTCGAGACATCCTGATGGGGCTGTTTTTCATTTCCGTGGGCTCTCAGTTCGACTGGCATATCATCGTTGCCAAACCGTTCGAGGTCCTGGTGTTGACGCTGGGGTTGATCGCCGGCAAGGGTATCGCGATCATGGTGATCACGCGCCTGGCGGGCTATGCCAGCGGCATCGCTGTCCGCGCCGGTATCCTGCTGGGCCAGGGCAGCGAGTTCGGTTTCGCGCTACTCGCCGTTACCATCACCAGCGGCCTGCTAAGCCTGGAACTGAGCCAGCCGATCATCGGCGCAATCATTCTCAGCATGACGATTTCACCGATGCTGATCCGACACAACGAGGCCATCGCCTGCCGCGTCGCGCCCGATTACGCGGACGACCTCAATAAGGGTGAAAACAGTATCGAGCAGGCCTGCATGCATTTGCAGGGTCATGTGCTGCTGTGCGGCTTCGGTCGTACCGCGCAAAACCTGGCGCAGTTCCTCAAGCGCGAAGGCATCCCCTTCGTTGCGCTCGAAATCGACAGCGAGATCGTCACCGAGGCGCGCGAGGCGGGCGAGCCCGTGTTTTTCGGCGACAGCAGCAACCCCGAAATTTTACGCCACGCCGGCATCGACCGCGCACGCGTGCTGGTGGTTTCCTTTACCGAATTCAAGGCCGCCGAGAATATCGCGCGCTCGGTGCGCGAGCTGCGCCCCGATGTGCCATTGATCATACGAACGCGCGACGATCGCTACCTCGAACGCCTGCTCGAATGCGGCGCCGACGAAGTGATACCGGATACGGTCGAGTCGAGCATGATGCTGGCGCGGCACACGCTGACCGCGCTCGGCGAAGCGCCGCATTTGATCGAGGAAATGCTGGAGGAGGCGCGCGCCGGCCACTACGCCAGGGTGCGCGCATTTTTCCATAGCCTCGAAGACGTCGACCTGCAGACGCCGGATCATCATCATTTGCACAGCGTCGAGATACTGTCCAGCTACCACGCGGTCGGGCGCAGCATAGCCTCGCTCAGGTGCCTGCAACAGATCAAGGTAATCGGCCTGCGACGCAACGGCGTCACCAGCGACGATCCGCTACACGAGGTCGAGCTCAAACCACGGGACGTCCTCATCATCGAGGGCCATCCGGACGAAATTCAGGCCGCCGAAATCGAACTCATGTCGGGGCTTTAAGACGTCGAAATGACCGACAAAACCGATAAACAGGCTGCACTGGAATGGAAACTGCGGGTATCGCCGCGCGCCCGTTACGCCAGGTTGCTGATCAAACCCTATGGCGGGCTCGAGGTCGTTATTCCGCCGCGTTTCCCGCGCGCCCAGATTCCGTCCCTGGTTGCCCGGCACGCCGACTGGGCGCGGCATCAGCTCGACAAGCAGGCCAGGCTGCGGCAATCGATTAGCCTGCCGCGGCAGCTGACTCTCGCCTTCGACAACAGCACCACGCGCGTGCTCTACGCCAGCGAGTCGCTGGCCTACAATTACGACCTGTTCGGCGGGCAGTCAACCGAACACATCCTCATCGAGGGCGACACCCAGCAGCAGCAAATCAGCGAGTTGCGAGCCTGGATTCGGCAAAGGGCAAAAACGCTGTTGCCGCCGCTGCTGCAGAAAATGGCCCGGCAAACGGGGCTCGAGTACCGGCGCGTGACCATCCGCAGCCAGAAGACCCGCTGGGGCAGTTGCTCCAGCCGCGGGCAGATCAGCCTTAACGACCAGCTGCTGTTTTTGCCGGCGCCAACCGTCGAGTACCTGATGATTCACGAACTTTGCCATACGCGCCACCTGAATCATTCCCGGGACTACTGGCGGCTGGTGGAAAGCCTCAGCCCCGACTACCGCAGCCACGAAAAGCTGCTCGGCCGCTCACGCGACCTGGTGCCGGAATGGTTCCTGATGGATTTGTATCGCTAGATCGGATTTCACATTACAACTGGTGTGAATCCCGGTTGGCCCGTATATGGGCCAGGCAAGGTCTTTAGATGCGCGATCAGTTGGGCAGGCTGCGCTGCATGTAGTCGATCCTGTTTTCGATCAGCAGGTTCTTGGCGCGCGACAGGCCGGTTTCGCTGGCGAAGGGTCCCAACTGCACGCGGTGCCAGGTCTCGTCCTTGACCACGGCGGACTTGACTTTGGCCTCGAGGCCAAGCAAAGCCAGCTGCGCTTTCAGGCTATCGGCCTCTTGCGCGCTCTGGAACGAACCAACCTGCAATATCGACTGATCGACCGCTTCCTTGTTGATGCTCGGGTTTTCGATCCCTTCGCGATCTTCCTCGGAAATCGGTATATCGACTTCGCGTTTCGGCAGCACCGAGTAAAAGTCGATGGTCGGTTTGTTTTCGCTGCCGCTGTCCACTCGCTCGGGCGCGCTACTGGCGCCGCTGCTGACAATCTTCTGGTCGAGAAACAGGATGAAGGCGACGAAGGACAGCAGCATCAAAAACAGGAATGCCCATACCCAGGGTGATGTCGACTGCTTTTGCGCCATCTGGCCGCTACATCCTTTCAGGCGCCGAAACACCCATCAAGCCCAGGCCGTTGCGCATAACCTGGCCAATCGCCAAGGCCAGCGCGATACGCGCATCCCGCAGTTCGGCGTCGTCGACGATGAACTGGTGGGCGTTGTACCAGGAGTGGAAATGATTCGCCAGGTCGCGTAAGTAATTCACCACCAGGTGCGGTTCGCGGCGTTTGGCGGCGGACT
>CALJQI010000346.1 GCA_937980285.1 uncultured Gammaproteobacteria bacterium
CTAAACCGTTTAGTATATGTCATTAAACAATACGTTTCTGCACCCCGGAGGCCACATGATCCGCAGCGACAATGGATATTTTGGAGAATTCGGCGGACGTTTCGTCCCCGAAATCCTGCTACCCGCACTAACCGAGCTCGAAGACATGTTCTTCGGCCTGCGCGACGACCCGGCTTTCTGGCAGGAATACGTCACCCTGTGCCAGGAATTCAGCGGTCGGCCGACGCCGCTGACGCCGTTGCGACGCCTGTCGAAGCAGCTCGGCGGCGCACAGATCTGGCTCAAACGCGAAGACCTGAATCATTCCGGCGCGCACAAGATCAATAACGTCCTCGGCCAGGGCCTGCTGGTACAGCGCATGGGTAAACAACGCGTCATCGCCGAAACCGGCGCCGGCCAGCACGGGCTGGCGACCGCGATCATGGCGGCGCGGCTCGGCCTCGACTGCACCATCTACATGGGCGCCGAGGATATCGAGCGCCAGTATTCCAACGTCTTCTGGATGCGCCAGCTCGGCTCCAACGTGGTCGGCGTCACCACCGGCGCGCAAACCCTGAAAGAAGCACTCGACGAGGCACTGCGCGACTGGGCGGCTTCGGTCGAGTCCACACACTATGTACTCGGCACCGCCTGCGGGCCGGCGCCCTTCCCCGAACTGGTATCCTACTTTCAGGGCGTCATCAGCAAGGAAATCCGTGAGCAGGCGATGCAGCAAATCGGCCGCCTGCCGGACGAAATCGTCGCCTGCGTCGGCGGTGGCTCCAACGCGATGGGCGCTTTTGGCGATTTTCTCGACGATAGCGAGGTGACGCTTATCGGCGTCGAAGCCGGCGGCACCAGTTTCGAAGACGGTCAGCACTCGGTGCGCCTGTCGCACAACACCGGCGAAACCGGCATCGCACAGGGTTACAAGACGCTGTTCCTGCAAAACGACGACGGACAACTCGGCGACACCCACAGCATCGCCGCCGGACTCGATTATGTCGGCGTTTCGCCGATCCTGGCCTACCTGTCGCAACAGGGGCGCGTGCTGCCTGAGTCGGCGACCGACGACGAAGTCACCGAAGCCTTCAGCCTGCTGATGAAGGTCGAGGGCATCATCCCCGCGCTCGAGTCTTCACATGGTCTCGCCGGCGGCTTCAAGCGCGCGCGGGAAATGTCGCCCGACCAGCATGTCGTTATCAACCTCAGCGGCCGCGGCGACAAGGACATCTTCAATATCGCGCGCGCCTTTCCGCAGCGCGAATGGACCGAATTCCTGCAGCGCGAGGCGAACCGTTCGACCGAGCTGCTGGCGCAAAAGGGAGGACATTAATCATGTTTCCGACACAGTACGACAACCTGCAAATCATGTCCCACGCGGTGGTCGGGTTCCCCAGTCTCGAGGAAAACGAAAAGGCGATCGCCGGGCTGGCGCGCGCCGGCGTTAAATTGATCGAACTACAGGTGCCGTTCAGCGACCCGGTTGCGGACGGCCACACGCTGGTCAACGCCTGCTACGAAGCGCTCAAGCACGGCGGCTCGGTAAAGGCGACGCTCGAGCTTGCGCAAAAGGTTTGCGCCAGTCACCCGCAGGTGACCTTCGTCCTGATGAGTTACCTGAACCCGCTGTATCGCTACGGCCTGGACGAATTGTTCGAGCAGGCCGCGGCGGCCGGCATCAAGGGTATGATCGTGCCCGACTGGCCGGTGGAAGAGATCGAACCCTGGCTGCCGAAGCTCGACGCGCTCGGACTGGCGCCAATCCTGATGGTCACGCCCAACACCGCCGCAGAACGCGTAGAGAAAATCACGCGCGCCTCGCGCGGCATGATTTACGTGGTTTCGCGCATGGGCGTCACCGGCCACGAAACTCACTGGGGCGAGCAGTTCCAGAATTACATCGCCGAGATTCGCAAACATACCGACCTGCCGCTCGCGGTCGGCTTCGGCGTGCGCACCGCCGACGACCTCAACGCGCTTTCCGGCAAAGCCGAGGTAGCGGCATTCTGCTCGCAGTATATCGAATGGCAGCGCGACGAAGGCAGCGATATCGCCGCCGACAAAATGAAATCGATCGTCGATGCAATCGTCCACGCATAAGCGCGGCCGATAGCGCGGGCAGGGGCATGAAATCGCCGGCAAGCCCAGCTCCGGCCTCAACCAGGCCGCATCGAGATGTTCAGCCTGACTAACCTGTTACTGCTGGTGCTTGCCGGCGGGCTTGCGCTTTACTGGTGGCAAAGCGGTGTCTACAAGGGACGCGCGCGCGACCTGGCGACCGCGCATTGCCAGCAACTGGGGCTGCAGTTGCTCGACCAGAGCATGGTCATAATCGGTTTCTGGCCTATACGCAGCCGCGCGGGCAAGCTGGCGTTCCGGCGCAGCTACCAGTTCGAGTTTTCGTCAGTCGGCGACAGGCGCTACCAGGGCAAGCTGGTGCTGGAAGGCATGCTGCTGAAATCGATCGAGCTGGAGGCCTACAGCTTACCCGATTCCGACTGATCGAAGTCAATTCCGCGTTTGTGAATTATTGTTAAGTTCAAGTTCATGCTGATTGACTATAATCCGTTCTGATTTCCTTACACGACCTATTTGCCCAGAGATTCACAATGAAAAAACTGCTTGTTATGATCGCTATCGTCAGCCTGTCGGGCTGCACCACCTTCGACGCCTACACCGGCGAAGAAAAGACCTCGAACACCGCCAAGGGCGCAGGCATCGGCGCTGGCATCGGCCTGGTGGTCGCCTACCTCGACAACAAGGACACATCCAGCAAGAAACGCCAGAAGCGCATGCTCGAGGCCGCCGGCGTCGGCGCCATCGCTGGCGGCGGAATCGGCTACTACATGGACACCCAGGAAGCGAAGCTGCGCAAAACCCTGCGCGAAACCGGCGTCAGCGTCGAGCGTGACGGCGACAATATCAACCTGATCATGCCGGGCAATATCACCTTCGTTACCGCCGGGCACGACCTCAACGCCGATTTCTACAAGGTCCTGGATTCGGTCGTCATCGTACTGCAGGAATTCAACAAGACCATCATCGTCTCCGCCGGGCATACCGATAGCCGGGGCTCTGACGAGTATAACCAGGGCCTGTCGGAACGGCGCGCCAATTCGGTCGCGCAGTACCTGCTGTCAAGAGGCGTGATCGAGGCGCGTATCGATTCAGTCGGCTTTGGTGAATCTAACCCGATCGCCGACAATGGCACCGCCGAAGGCCGCAGCCTCAACCGCCGCGTAGAGCTGTCGCTGCTGCCGATTACCGAAGATACCCTTTAGCCCTCCGCCAGGCTTACCCGGAGCAAGCTTTTACTCCGGGTAAACACTGCCCGGCTCCTGCCTGGCCAGCCGCCGCATGCGGCCGGCGAAAAGGAATAGTGCCGCGCCCAGGGCGGCGCCGAGCCACAGGGTCGAGCCGAGGATGCCCAGCAGGGTTGACTCGGCAATTGCCGCCCCCCGCTCCAGGCCGGCGGCCAGCCCCAGTAGTAAAAGCGCGAAAAACAGGCGTTCGGCCAACCCCTGTAGCGATAAGTAGGTGGCGCGCTGGGCACGCGTTATGCGCGGCGCGATCGCGGCCCTGACCGGTGCGTGCACCAGCGCCATGGGAAAGTTACGCAGGCTCACCAGCGCCAGCACCGCAGGACTCAGCGCGACCGCCATCGCCGCTACCAGCCCCAATTGAATGAACATCGCGATCGCCAACACGCCGACCAGGCCCAGCCGGGCCTGCCAGGAAATGCTCGCCCTGGCGCCGAGCGCGCCGCCGAACATCGAGATCGATATCACCAGCCCGGAGATCAGTGGCGCGCTGCTGGAAGCCTCCAGCCACGGCAGTTGCAACAGCGTGATATAAGGCTGGTAAAACTCGTAAACGATATGCGCCAACGCGTAGAGCACGATAACCACCAGGAAAATCCAGCCCAACAGCGGATCGCGCAAGCGATGGATACAGCTCGACACCACCGATATGAAACTTTGCGGTAATGCGGTGGTTTCGTCGGCATGCTTCGGCTCGGTGAAGCGCCACACCAGCAACGCCATCGCCGTTGCGCTGATCAACGAAAACACGTAGGCCAGGCGCAGGTCGATCAAACCCAGCAGGCCGCCGCAAAGGGTAGCCAGCGCCAGCATGATCAATCCCCATTGCTCGGCGCTGGCCTCGCGCCGCGCATACTCGGATTCACGGCCCAGCGCTTTCAGCGAATCGTAGTGAAACGCGGTATCGGTGCCGGACTGCATGGCTATACCGGCGGCCAGCAAAAACTGGCCGGCGGCAAACCACCAGAAACCGGCGCCGACGATGAAACAGCTATAGGAGCCGATCAGCGCGCCGGCCGCCATCAACAGCGTGGCGCGACGGCCGATGCGATCGGAAAAATAACCCGACGGCACTTCGAGCACGAAAACCGACAGGTAGTAAACCGCGGACAGCTCGATGACTTGCTCAAGCGGCAGGCTCTGGCTCATGTACAGGAAAAACACGGTAATCCAGGCATGACCGTCGGAAGCGGCGCGAAACCAGGGATACAACCGTATGTTGAGTTGCAGGCTTGCCATTATTTCTGCTTCGATCCGCCGGCCGGCTAAACCGCTTCCCGAATCATCACATCGGCGACAATGCAGCGATCGGGTGTCACCATCAGGGGATTGATATCCATTTCCATCAGCGAAGCCTGGTGACTGGCGGCGAAGTCGACC
>CALJQI010000347.1 GCA_937980285.1 uncultured Gammaproteobacteria bacterium
GGCGCCATCAACATTCCCTGGACCAGCCTCAATCCGGCCAAGGGCGCCGACCCGATTTCCATCGGTGAAATCCTCGAAGGGCGTTTCAACGCCAGGAATCTGGAAGGCTTGTGGGATTTCAGAGACGCCCGCGTACTGGTAATGTTCTGCAACGGCATGTGGTGCGGGCAATCGCCCAACAATATCAAGAACCTGTTGGGTTTCGGCTATCCCGCGCACAAGATCAAGTGGTATCGCGGCGGCATGCAAAACTGGGAAATTCTCGGCCTGACTACCGCTAAACCTGCCCAGGAGTAGCCGACCACCCGGCAGGAATGCCCAGCCTTCTCGATACCCCAGCGCCCGAAACCGCGCGCAAGCTGCGCCTTGGCCAGCTTTACGGCAGCAGCCGTGGCCTGCTGCTGAGCGAACAGGTCAGCCTTCACCCGGGCCTTTCGGTCATTGTCTGCTGCGACATGGCCGATGCAGAGCAGCTGGAGCAGGAAATTCGTTTCTTTAGCCGCGATCTGCCGACAGTCTACCGTTTTCCCGATCTCGAAACCCTGCCCTACGACCAGTTCTCGCCTCACCAGGACATCATTTCCGAACGAATACAGTGCCTGGCGTCGATCTCCTCGGCGAACTCGGGCATCCTGATCCTGCCGGTGAGCACCCTGCTGCAAAAAGTATCGCCACAGCAATTCATTCAGCAGCGTTCGCTGTGCCTCAAAACCGGCGACCGGGTCGAACCCGGCGATCTGCGCGAGCGGCTCGGGTTCTACGGCTATGACGCCGTCTCGCAGGTGGAGCAGCATGGCGAATTCACTATTCGCGGATCGATCATGGACCTGTTTCCGATGGGCAGTTCGGTGCCTTTCCGGATCGATTTTTTCGACGATGAAATCGAGTCCATTCGCCGATTCGACCCGGAAACACAACGTTCGATCGACAAGCTCGACGAAATCAGGCTGTTGCCGGCGCAGGAGTACCCGCTGGACGAGGACGGTATCAAGCGCTTTCGCCTGCGTTTCCGCGAAACCTTCGACATCGATCCCAACACCTGCCCGGTATACGTCGATATTTCGTCCGGCGATTCTTCTCCCGGCGTGGAGTATTACCTGCCGCTGTTTTTCGATCAGCTGGTCAGCCTGTTCGATTATCTGCCGCAGCACAGCCGGCTACTGATCGACGATGCCGCCATCACGCATGCCGCGAGCTTCGCGCAACAGGTCGAGGAACGCTACCAGTCGCGCCGTTACAACCTCGAATGGCCGCTGCTGGAACCGACGCATCTGTTTCTCGATATCGAAACCCTGCAGGCAAGAATCGATGGCTTTTCCAGCCTGAGCTTTTCCGCCTTCAAGCTGGAGCAGTCGCAGGGCGAAGAGATAAACTGCGACACGCAGGCGATACCGCAGCTAACGCTGCAACCGACAGCCGAGCAGCCCGACAGGGCGTTGCGAAAATTTATCGAAAAACCGGCCTTCGAACGCATTCTGTTCAGTGCCGAGTCCGCCGGGCGCCGCGAATTCGTCAACGACATGCTGCACCAGTACGGGATTCACGCCAGCCAGGTAGAACACTGGCATGAATTCCTCGAGCGCGACGACAACCGTTATTTCATAACCGCATCGGCCCTGCAAAACGGCATCAACCTGACGACAAAGGGAATTGCCGTCATCACCGAAAACCAGCTGTTCGGCGAGCGCGCGGTGCAGAAGCGACGCCGCAGGTATCGCAAGACCCGCGACGCCGAGTCCACCATCCAGAGCCTGGCCGACCTCCACCAGGGCGCGCCGGTAGTGCACGAAGACCACGGCGTTGGCCGCTACCAGGGTCTTAAAACCCTGACCGTATCCGGCATCGCCACCGAGTTTCTGTGCATCGAGTACGCCAACGAGGACAAGCTCTACGTGCCGGTCTCGTCACTGCACCTGATCAGCCGTTACGCCGGTGCCAGCGAAGACAACGCGCCGCTGCATCGACTCGGCACCGAGCAGTGGCAGCGATCGCGCAAAAAGGCGCAGGAAAAAATCCACGACATCGCGGTCGAGCTGCTCGACATACAGGCGCGGCGCGAGGCCACGGAGGGCTTCGCGCACGAAGTCGCCCTCGACGAATACCACCAGTTCGCCAGCGAGTTTCCCTTCGAGGAAACCCCCGACCAGGAAACCGCGATCGAATCGGTGATCTCGGACATGCAATCGTCGCGGCCGATGGACCGTATCGTCTGCGGCGACGTCGGTTTCGGCAAGACCGAGGTTTGCATGCGCGCGGCCTTTATCGCCGCAAACGCGGGCAGCCAGGTCGCCGTACTGGTGCCGACTACCCTGCTCGCGCAGCAGCATTACCAGAACTTTCTCGATCGTTTTGCCGACTGGCCGATTCGCCTTACCAGCCTGAGCCGCTTCACCGCGAAAAAGGCCCTCGATGACGCCCTGCAACAAATCGCTGCCGGAAAAATCGATATCGTTATCGGCACTCACAAGCTGTTATCCGACAGCATCAAGTACCGCAATCTCGGCCTGGTCATCGTAGATGAAGAGCATCGCTTCGGTGTGCGCCACAAGGAAAAACTGAAAGCCCTGCGCGCCAGTGTCGACCTGTTGACGATGACCGCGACGCCGATTCCGCGCACCTTGAACATGTCGCTGTCGGGCATGCGCGACCTGTCGATCATCGCCACCCCGCCGATGCAGCGACACGCCATCAAGACATTTGTCTCGCGCTGGAACCAGGATACGATCATCGAGGGCTGTCAGCGTGAACTCAAGCGCGGTGGACAGATATACTTCCTGCACAATGAAATCAGGACCATAGAAGCCACCGCGCAGGATTTGCAGAAACTGCTGCCTGACGCCCGCATCGGCATCGTGCACGGGCGCATGAAGGAAAAAGAGCTAGAAAAGGTGATGCTCGACTTTTACCACCACCGCTGCAACCTGCTGGTGTGCACCACGATCATCGAGAGCGGCATCGATGTGCCGACCGCCAATACCATCTTCATCAACCGCGCGGACAAGCTCGGGCTGGCGCAACTGCACCAGATTCGCGGGCGCGTCGGCCGCTCTCACCATCGCGCTTACGCCTACCTGATCGTACCGCCGGAAAAGGCGATGACCGCGGATGCGCAAAAGCGCCTGCTGGCGATCGAATCGCTGGAAGATCTCGGCGTCGGCTTTACGCTGGCGACGCATGATCTCGAGATTCGCGGCGCCGGGGAAATTCTTGGCGACGAGCAAAGCGGACAGATAACCGAGATAGGCTTCAGCCTGTACGCGGAATTGCTGGAGCGCGCGGTACAATCCCTGAAATCGAACCTGCCGATAGATTTCGATCAACCGATCATGCGCGCCTCGGAGGTCGATTTCCATATCCCGGCATTGATCCCCGAGTCTTACATACCCGACATTCACCGCCGCCTGATCGAGTACAAGCGTATTGCCTCGGCCACCGACGATGACGGCCTGCGCGAAATCCAGGTCGAGCTGATCGACCGTTTCGGCCTGCTGCCGGAAGCGCTGAAAAACCTGTTCAGGGTTACCCGCATCAAGCTGCGCACGCTGGCGCTGGGAGTCGAGAAGATCGATATCGGCGAGCAAAATGGCAAGATCGTCTTCACCCCCAATCCCAATATCGACCCGATGAAGATTATCGAACTGATCCAGGCCAATCCGCAACAGTATCGTTTTGACGGCAAACAAACCTTGCGTATTAGTTGCCAAAATGTTGAACTTGAATCACGTTTCAACCAGGTGGAATCCCTGCTCAAAAAATTCGTATGAACTATCGATACCTGACCTTGCTA
>CALJQI010000348.1 GCA_937980285.1 uncultured Gammaproteobacteria bacterium
GCCACCGGTGTCACTATTGTCACCACCATCGATGCCGATGGCGCTCCCTGCGGATTTACCGCCAACTCCTTTTCCTCGGTCTCGATCGAGCCGCCGCTGCTGCTGGTCAACATCGCCAGGAGCGCCTATGGCTGCGACATCTTCACCTCCTCCAAAGGGTTTGCGATCAATATCCTGGCGCAGGACCAGCGCGACCTGTCGAACCGCTTTGCGCGCGCCGGCAGCGACAAATTCGCCGGCCTCGGCTGGCGGTCCGCGTCCACCGGCTCGCCCATCGTCGACGACGTGGTCGCCTGGTTCGATTGCGAGCACTTCGAACAGGTCGACGCCGGCGACCACATCATCCTCATCGGCAGGGTGCTGCAATACAGTTACAACACACATTCGCCGCTCGGTTTTTGCCGCGGTGCCTACGTGTCTTTCGGGCTGACGCCGCCGATGCTGCAACTGGTGTCGTCGCCGGGCCATCTCCGGGTCGGTGCGATCATCGAGTCGAATGGTAAAATTCTGCTGGAGCGTAATCCCGAGAGCGGGCAGCTGCTGCCGCCCATCTCCGACCAGGTCGGCGATGCCGATACCCCGGACAGCTTGCTCGGCAAGCTCGCCTCGGCCGGCATCGAGGTCGATCTGCCGTTCATCTACGCGGCCTATGTCGAGAACTCGGAGCGATTCGTTTACTACCGCGGCGAGCTGCTATCGATCAAGGATGCGGTCGAAACCCGGCGCCTGCATTTTTACGAATTCGACCATATCACCTGGGAAGAGATTAACGACACCGCGACCATTACCATGCTGGAGCGTTTCATCCGCGAAAAGAAACTCGACAATTTCAACGTTTATATCGGCGATCGTGAAACCGGCGAGACGCACCCCTTGTGATCCTGCGAAATTGCCTGAACAGGCCGCGGACTTCGAAAAACCGATTAATAATCAATAATATCTGATCACCGGCCGGTGTCGCGTTAAGGCAACGTGAAGTCGCTGCAGCGTCAGACCCCGGCCCGCTTAAAATCTATTCTGCGCGTTCACGGTTGCCTGTCAGGCGGCTAACGTTTGCGTGAGGATTGATTGATGACTGATTACGATGACGACGAATACGAAGACGATCTGGATCTGAGCACTTTGCCGGATGACGAGCTCGTCGAGCAAATGCATGACGATTTGTACAACGGTCTCAAGGAAGAAGTCGCCGAGGGTACCGAAATTCTGCTGCAGCGCGGTTGGGATGCCAACAAGGTTCTGAACGAGGCGCTGGTTGCCGGCATGACTATCGTTGGCATCGACTTTCGTGACGGCATCCTGTTCGTGCCCGAAGTGCTGATGTCGGCCAACGCCATGAAAGCAGGCATGGAACTGCTCAAGCCGCTGCTGTCGCAATCCGACGAACCCACGGCCGGCAAGATGGTCATTGGCACCGTCAAAGGCGACATCCACGACATCGGTAAGAATCTCGTCTGCATGATGATGGAAGGCGCCGGTTTCGAAGTCATCGACCTGGGCATCAACACGCCGGTAGAAGACTACCTGGCGGCGCTCGAAGAGCACAAGCCGGAGATCCTCGGGATGTCGGCGCTGTTGACCACCACCATGCCTTACATGAAGGTCGTCATCGACACCATGAAAGAGCAGGGTATTCGCGACGATTACATCATCCTGGTGGGCGGCGCGCCGCTGAACCAGGAGTTTGGCGAAGCCATCGGCGCCGATGCTTACTGCCGTGACGCCGCGGTTGCCGCCGACACGGCCAAGCAGCTCGTCGCCGAAATGCGCGCGGGTTAAGGGCGGTCCAGGGCGCGCCGCCAGGGTGTTAGCAGCGGATGGAAAAATCAGCTCCGATTCTGGTAATAACCTGTGCGGCGATTGCGCGCGAAGTCAATGAAATAAAAAAGCTGGGATGCTGGTCGCAGATGGACCTGCAGGCGATAACCGCGGACCTGCATGCGCGGCCGGAGAAAATCCCGGCGGCGGTGGCCGAAAAAATCGATGGCGCACGCGACCGCTACGAGCACATTTTCGTCGCTTACGGTGATTGCGGCACCAGCGGCGAACTTGATCGGGTGCTCGAGGAGCGCGGGGTAAAGCGCCTGCCTGGTGCGCACTGCTACGACTTTCTGGCCGGTCGTGACAGCTATCAGCAAATGCAGGACGACGAGCCCGGTACCTTTTACCTGACCGATTTCCTGGCGCAGCATTTCCAGCGCCTGGTGATCGAGATTCTCGGAATCGATCGCCACCCCGAGTTGCTGGAGATGTATTTCGGCAACTACACCCGGCTGGTTTACCTGGCGCAAACCGATTCCGACGAGCTTACCGAGCTGGCGCGCGCCGCGGCCGATCGGCTCGGCCTGCGTTTCGAGCGCGTGTTCACCGGCATGGGTGAAATGGTGCCGGCGCTGGACGCGGCGATGCAGGAGGCCCTGTGGCGCAGCTGAAGATCGTTTACTGGCGCGACATACCTGGTCGGGTGGTGATCAGGGAAGGGCGCCGCAGTACCCGCCTGCGGTTGCCGGCGCGTTTCATGAAGGCGATCGAGCGTGCGTCGTATCGCCTCAAAAAGACCCAGCAGGATGCGATGTTCGAACCCTGGCATGACGTTGCCCAGCCGTTTGCCGGCGACGTCACCGAACAGGCGCGGCAGCTGGTGCATTACCTGGAACAGCATTACACGGAAGAGGTGCTGGAAACTTTAATTCGAGCCAGCGGTGTTGACGAAACCCGCGGCTTAAACTCCTGAGTGGATCGACATGTACAAATTTCGTCAGTGGTCGGTAACGCATTCGCGCAAGCTCGAAGGCCTGTATCGCAACTTCGAGCCGGTCCTGATCCGGTTGCACCCGATCTTCAAAATGCTGGGTTACGGGCGCCTCGAAAGGCCGGTACGCGTATTCGAGAAGGCGGTCAAGCGCCTGATGTTCGATTGCCAGATGTGCGGCAAGTGCGCGCTCAGCTCCACCGGCATGTCCTGCCCGATGAACTGTCCAAAGTCGATTCGCAACGGCCCCTGCGGCGGGGTGCGCATGGACGGTCATTGCGAGGTAAAACCCGAGATGCGCTGCGTCTGGGTCGAGGCCTGG
>CALJQI010000349.1 GCA_937980285.1 uncultured Gammaproteobacteria bacterium
GTACCGTGCTGGTCGAGCAGGTCTTCCAGTTCCTGCTGGCGTTCGGGCTGATCCAGCAGGGCCTCGGCCTGTTCGGCGAGCTGCTGGTAGCCGCGCTCGTCGCGCAGGAAGTGATCGAGATCGCTGAAGCGGTCCGGATCCAGCAGGCGCAGGCGGGCGAAATGGCTTTCCTTGCCGAGCTGTTCCGGGGTGGCGGTCAACAACAGTAATCCGCTGGTGCTTTCCGCCAGGTTCTCCACCAGCCGGTACTCGTCGCTAACGGCCTGTGGCGACCACAACAGGTGGTGCGCCTCGTCGACAACCAGCAAATCCCACTCCCCGGCTCGCGCATAGGCCGCGTTTTCCGGGTGCTGCACCAGGAACTCGAGGCTGCATAACACCAGCTGCTCGCTATGGAAAGGATTTTCGCTTTCGTCGAGAAAACCGGTTTCGTCTTCGGGATCGTCGAAACGTGCGCTATCGAAGATACTGAACATCAGGTTGAATCGGCGCAGCATTTCCACCAGCCACTGATGCACCAGCGATTCCGGAACCACGATCAGCACCCGGCGAGCGCGCTCCAGCAACAACTGCTGGTGCAGTATCAGGCCCGCTTCGATGGTCTTGCCGAGTCCGACTTCATCGGCCAGCAATACCCGCGGCGCATAGCGCCGCGAAACTTCATGCGCGATATACAACTGGTGCGCGATCAGGCTGGTGCGGCTGCCGGCCAGCCCGAACACGGCGGACTGCTGTAGACGGTTGGCGATCTCCCGCGTCTTGCAGCGCAGGCTGAACCACTTGTTGCGATCGACCTGCGCGTTGAGCAATCTTTCCGCGGGCTGGTTGAGTTGCAGGAAATTACTCAATCGACCCTCGGGCAGATCGACCGCATTGCCCTGCTCGTCCTCGCAGCGATAGACGATCAACCCGGCGTTCTCCGTAACCTGCAGGATTTGCAAAACTTCTCCGCCCTGCTTCTCGATCCAGTCGCCTTCGCGGAAACGAACGCGGGTCAGCGGGGCGTCGGCTCGCGCATAAATCCGCGTTTCCCCGGTCGCCGGGAATATTATGCTGACGGTGCGATGCTCAATTTCGATCACCATACCGAGGCCGAGGTGGAGTTCGGCGGCGCTGATCCAGCGCTGGCCGATAACAAATTCCTGCATTTCGATGCCTGTCAAAAATTTCCGGCGCGATTATAGCAGGCGAGCCCGCCTTTCCCAGCATGCTAGTACGCCGACCAGCATACGCAAGCCTCGCGACGCGTCGAAGCCATGCTTGAAGTTGACAGTCAACTTGCACAGAATGCGCGCATGACGAATTCCGACTGCATAAAGCCCGACAGCAACGGCTATTTTATTACCGGTTCCGATACCGACGTCGGCAAGACCTATATCGCCTGCCAGCTGGTCGAGCAATTACGCGCGGCCGGTCTCGCCATCGAAACCCGCAAGCCGGCCGAATCGGGCTGTCTGCCTGGCCCCGGCGGCGAGCTGCTAACCCATGACGCGGCCGCGCTGCAGCAGGCCAATGGCGAAAGGGAATCAATCGAGCGCATCGCGCGCTATCGCTTTCAGGCGGCGTTGGCGCCGCACCGCGCCGCGCGACTGGAAGGCAGGCGGGTGCTGATGCAACAGCTGGTAGACGCCTGTGTACGCGACAATCCGCAGCACTGCCTGCTTGTCGAAGGTGCCGGCGGCTTTTACTCGCCGCTGGCGGAGGACGGTTTGAACGCGGATCTGGCGCAGGCGCTGCAACTTGCGGTCGTCATTGTTGTCAATGACCGTATCGGCGCGGTCAACCAGGCGTTGATGACGCTGCAGGCTGTCGCCAGCCGGCAGTTGCCGGTGGCCGCTATCGTACTGAACCAGGTGAACCCGGTGATAGACAAAGACATGAACAATGCCGCTGACCTTCAGGTTTATAGCCAACTACCGGTATTTCGCTGCGCCCATGGCGCTCGACTGCAGCAAATCTTCGAGACCGACCATGGTTGATCATCGACTCGACCGCTTACTCGCGCCCTGGGTATTCGTGCTGACCGGAATTCTGTTCAATATTCTGTCGGCAGTGATTACCCACTACTTCATAGGCCTGAACAACGACCGAATCAACCTGATCGAAAGCGAAATCCAGAACAAGCAGGTGCTGATAGACAGCCTGTGGCAGTCGAAAACCGAGATCGAGCGCAAAAAGGAATTTTTCATCCTGTTGTTGTCGGAAAAATCCGAACTGTCTCCACTGATCGAATCCCATTACCGCGATTACCTGGACGAAGTCATCGATACCCACGGCCTGCAGGAATTCGAGAAGCCGAAGCAACAGCCTGTCGACACCGATCTCGGCCTGCTGCTGGAGCTGAGCAGCGCGGCGCAAAAAAAGACTATCGAATCGATCAACAACAGTTACCTCGAGGCGCTGACGCTGGCGGAACAGAAGATGCCGCTGGAGGGCGATAACGCGCGCCTGTTCAGCATCGCGATCTTTCTCCAGGTGACCGGCCTGATCCTGGTGTTGGCGCGGGACCTGCGTCGACATTAAACGGAAATGAACAAGGGCTACGCGGTTATCCTGAGCGGCTATATCGGTTGGGGATTGTTCCCCCTCTACTGGGCGCTGCTGGTCCACGTGCCGGCACTGGAGGTTCTGCTGCACCGCATGCTGTGGTCGGCGCCGGTACTGTTGCTGCTGGTGCTCGTGAGCGCGCGTCGACGCAATCAGGTTATGATCGCGCTGAAGTCCTGGCGAGAGCTGAAATGGCTGCTGTTTTCCGGTTTGGTGGTGAGCCTGAACTGGGGCATATACATCTGGGCGGTCGCCAATCACCGCGTGCTCGAGGCCAGCATGGGCTACTTTCTGACGCCTTTGCTGAACGTGCTTGCCGGTGTCGTCGTGTTCAGGGAAAAACTCTCTCGCAGCAAGCTGGTCGCGATATTTTTCGCCGCCGCCGGCGTTGCCTGGTATTTCCTGAGCACGGATATCCTGCCCTGGGTGGTGCTCGCGGTCGGCTTCAGCTTCGCGCTCTACGGCCTGCTGCGCAAGCAAATGGAAACCAATGCGGTGCCCGGGCTATTCGTCGAAATCCTGTTGCTGCTGCCGTTCACGCTGGCGCTGATCCTGTGGCTGCACCAGCAGGGCGAGGCGACGTTTCTGAACCATGCCCGCCAGACCGACTGGCTGCTGATTTTGGCCGGGCCGGTGACGGTGCTGCCGCTGGCGTTTTTCACCGCCGGTACCCGCATGTTGCCGATGACGACGGTGGGCATCCTGTTTTACGTCACCCCATCGCTGCAATTCTTTTGCGGGATTGTAGTGCTCAACGAAGCCTTCGATTTCAACAAGCTTATCGCTTTCGTCGCCATCTGGATCGGGCTGGCTATTTTCAGCTACAGCCTGTTTAGCGCCGAAAAAGCCGTATCCGCCGAGGTTACCTAGCC
>CALJQI010000350.1 GCA_937980285.1 uncultured Gammaproteobacteria bacterium
CAGTTGGCGGCTACCGACAGTCGCTTGTGATAGCAAAACCTGGGAATCACAATATTGTTTTCGTCGGCGACGTCGATCAACAGGCGCCCGGGCTGGGTTTCGATTTCCTGACCGTCTATCGTGACTGTTATGTTATCGCTCATTGCAGGTTGTTAATCCGATCAGGCTGCGTTATCGACCATCGAGCGCTTGTGCTCGACATAGTATTCAAATTCGTGGCGGAAATGCTTGATGAAACTCCATACCGGCATCGCCGCGGCGTCACCTAGCGCACAGATGGTACGACCTTCGATCTTATGCGACACCTCTTCCAGCAGCTGGATATCTTCCGCCTTGCCCTTGCCGTCGACGATGCGGCACAACATGCGGTAAAGCCAGCCGGTACCTTCGCGGCAGGGCGTGCACTGGCCGCAGGATTCCGAGTAATAAAAGCGCGAAATTCGCTGTAGCGCCAGCACCATGTCGGTGCTTTCATCCATGACGATGACCGCGCCCGAGCCCAGCATCGAGCCCGCCTTGGCGATCGAGTCATAGTCCATGTTACAAGCCATCATGACGTCGCCGGGCAGTACCGGCACCGAGGAGCCGCCGGGAATTACCGCCTTCAATTTGCGGCCGTCCTTTACCCCGCCCGCCATTTCCAGCAGGTCCTTGAAAGGCGTACCCATGGATATTTCGAAATTACCCGGTTTGTTAAGATGCCCCGACATCGAAAAGCATTTGACCCCGCCGTTATTGGGGATGCCGAGATCGGCGAACCATTGCGCGCCGTTCTTGATGATCGACGGCACCGAGGCCAGCGACTCGGTATTGTTGATCGTGGTCGGTTTGCCGTAGAGGCCGAAGTTAGCCGGGAACGGCGGCTTGTAACGCGGCTGACCCTTCTTGCCCTCGAGCGATTCCAGCAGCGCGGTTTCCTCGCCGCAGATGTAAGCGCCGGCGCCGAGCGCGCCGTACAAATCGAAATCGACGCCGCTGCCTAGAATGTTCTTGCCGAGATAACCCGCCTCGTAGGCTTCTTTCACCGCGGCCTCGAATCGAATCGACGGTTCGTCCATGAATTCGCCGCGCATGTAGTTGTAACCGACAGTGGCGCCGATCGCGTAACCGCAGATCGCCATACCCTCGACCAGCGCATGCGGATTGAATCTTAAAATGTCCCGGTCCTTGCAGGTGCCCGGCTCCGATTCATCGGAGTTGCAGACGACATATTTCTGTCCGGGCGCGTTGCGCGGCATGAAACTCCACTTGAGCCCGGTCGGGAATCCGGCGCCGCCGCGTCCGCGCAGTCCGGAAGCCTTGACTTCCTCGATCACGTCCTCGGGCGACATACGCTCCTGGTAGACTTTCTTCAGGGCCTGGTAACCGCCGAGACCGAGATAGGTCTCCATCGACCAGGGCTGATCGAACTGTCGGGTTGCGTAACAGACTTCGTTAGCCATCTCTACTCCAGCGCGTCCAGGATTTGGTCGACCTTTTCCAGGGTCAGGTTTTCATGGTAGACGTGGTCGACCTGCATCATCGGGCCGCCGGCGCAGGCCGCCAGGCACTCTTCCTCGACTTTCAGGTAAATGCGTCCGTCCTCGGTACTCTCGCCAAGCTTGATGCCGAGCTTGTTCTCGACATGATCGACTATGTCCTGCGACCCCATCAGCATGCAGCAGATGTTGGTGCATATAGCGACGTTGTGGCGCGCAACCGGCCTGGTTTCGAACATCGAGTAAAACGACGCCACTTCGTAAACGTGGATCGCCGGCAGGTCGAGATATTCCGCCACCGCGTCCATCAGGTCGGTGGTGAGAAATCCCTGGTTCTGGTGCTGCGCCGCATTCAACGATTGCAGCACGGCCGAACGCTTGTGCTCGGGTGGAAACTTTGCCACCCAGTGGTCGATTGCTTCACGGGTGTGATCATTGAGCAAATCGATTTTTGATAGGGTTTCGATAGCCATTACCTGTCAATTTCTCCGAATACGATATCCTGGGTGCCGATGATGGCGACCACGTCGGCCAGCATATGGCCCTGCGCCATTTCATTCATCGCCGACAGATGGGCGAAGCCCGGCGCGCGCACCTTGACCCGGTAAGGCTTGTTGGCGCCGTCGGAAACCAGGTAGACGCCGAACTCGCCCTTGGGATGCTCGATCGCGGTGTAAACCTCGCCTTCGGGAAGCGTGTAACCCTCGGTAAACAACTTGAAATGATGGATCAGGCCTTCCATGTCGGCCTTGAGTTCTTCACGGCGCGGCGGCGCTATCTTGTGATTGTCGGTCAACACCAGCCCGGGATTCGCGCGCAGCCAGTCGATGCACTGGCGGATAATGCGATTGGATTGCCGCATTTCCTCGATACGCACCAGGTAACGGTCGTAGCAATCGCCGTTAGTACCGACCGGGATATCGAAATCCATGCGGTCGTAGACTTCGTAAGGCTGTTTCTTGCGGATATCCCACTCGACCCCGGAACCGCGCAGCATCGGCCCGGTAAAGCCGAGCTGGTAAGCACGCTCCTCGGAGACCACGCCGATTCCGACGGTACGTTGTTTCCAGATGCGGTTATCGGTTAGCAGGGTCTCGTACTCGTCGACATAGCCGGGGAAACGCTTGATGAAATCCTCGGCGAAGTCGAGCAGGCTGCCCTGCCGGTTCTCGTTCAGGCGGTCGGCTTCTTTCTTGCTGCGCCAGCGGCTTTCGAGATATTGCGGCATGCGCTCGGGCAAATCCCGCGCCACGCCGCCGGGGCGATAATAGGTGGCGTGCATGCGCGCGCCCGAAACCGCCTCGTACATGTCCATCAGGTCCTCGCGCTCGCGAAACGCGTACAGGAACATCGTCATCGCGCCGACGTCGAGGGCATGGGTTCCTATCCACATCAGGTGATTCAGGATACGGGTGATTTCATCGAACATGACGCGGATGTACTGCGCGCGCTCGGGAATCTCGACGCCGAGCAGTTTCTCGATCGCCATCACATAGCCATGCTCGTTACACATCATGGAAACGTAATCGAGCCGATCCATGTAACCGATGGTTTGGTTATAAGGCTTGGTTTCGGCCAGTTTTTCGGTGCCGCGATGCAATAATCCAATATGCGGATCGGCGCGCTCGATCACTTCGCCGTCCATTTCCAGCACCAGGCGCAAGACGCCGTGCGCGGCGGGATGCTGCGGGCCGAAGTTGAGCGTGTAATTCTTGATCTCAGGCATCGCTTTCGGCCTCGTCCTGAGCTTCTGGCTCATCAGCAAGGTAACGGTTGTCCCCACGTATGACTCGCGGCACCAACACCCTCGGTTCGATCGACACCGGTTCGTAGACGACGCGCTCGCGTTCCGGGTCATAACGCATCTCGACGTGGCCGACCAGCGGAAAATCCTTGCGGAAAGGATGCCCGACAAAACCATAGTCGGTCAGGATACGACGCAAATCGGGATGGTCGCTGAACAGGATGCCAAACAGGTCGAAGGCTTCACGTTCGTACCAGTCGGCGGATTTCCAGATTCCGGTTACGCTCGGTATCACCGGGAAGTCGTCATTGGCGGCGAACACGCGCAAACGCAAGCGCTGGTTATGGGCATAGGAAATCAAATGGTAAACCGCGGCAAAACGCCGGCCCTGGCTGGACAGCGATTCGAGCTCGTCGCCGAACTGCAGCCGGCCGCTGCTGACGCCGTCGGCGACGCCGCGGCTAAAACCGCCACGGCTGGCGTCATCGGTTTGCCACTCGTCGCGACCGAACTGCGAATAGTCGACGCCGCACAGGTCGACCAGCTGCTGGAATTGAAATTTCTCTTCGTCGCGCAGGCGGGTGGCGACATCGAGCAGGTTGTCCGCACTGACTTCCACGCTCACCTCGCCAAAGGCGAGGCTGACCGAGTCCGCGGTTTCACCCAGCGCCGCACGCAATGCTTCCGCCAATTGCTGTTTCGGATTCGACATATTAGCGGGCAATGGTGTTGGTACGTTTGATCTTGCTTTGCAGCTGCAAAATACCGTAAAGCAGCGCTTCCGCGGTGGGCGGGCAACCGGGCACGTAAACATCAACCGGCACCACGCGGTCGCAACCGCGAACCACCGAGTAGGAATAGTGATAATAACCGCCGCCGTTGGCGCAGGAGCCCATCGAAATCACCCACCTCGGCTCCGCCATCTGGTCGTAGACCTTGCGCAGCGCCGGCGCCATCTTGTTGACCAGGGTGCCGGCCACGATCATGACGTCGGACTGGCGCGGGCTGGGCCGAAAAATAATGCCGAAGCGGTCCAGGTCGTAGCGCGCGGCACCGGCCTGCATCATTTCGACCGCGCAACAGGCGAGCCCGAAAGTCATCGGCCACATCGAACCGGTACGGGCCCAGTTGATCAGTTTATCGAGCGAGGTAGTGGCGAAGTTCTGCTCGAAAACACCTTCTATTCCCATTCGAGCGCTCCTTTTTTCCATTCGTAAATGAAGCCGATGACCAGCACGGCGAGAAAGATCGCCATCGCCAGCAGCCCGAAGGTGCCGACCTCGTCGAGCACGATTGCCCAGGGAAACAGGAAGGCAATTTCGAGATCGAAAATAATGAACAGGATGGCGACCAGGTAGTAGCGAACGTCGAATTTCATGCGGCTGTCTTCGAAGGCTTCGAATCCGCACTCGTAAGGAGAGTTTTTCTCGGCATCGGGACGCGACGGTCCCAGCAGCTTGCCCAGGATAATGAAGACCGAACCCATGAACAAAGTGACGCACATGAAAATCAGAATCGGTAGATAATTACCTAACATGGATCGAGACCTTTCCCCGGGAAGCCTGCTCTAAGTTTGCGAGCGCCAGTCTATTGTGGCGCCTATATAGTGTCAAGAATTCTCCTGTCGACAATAGAGCTCACATACCAAGCATTAAAATTCCATCGTCAGAGCATTAAAAAACCCGACAATTCCTGGTCGACAAAAAAAAGACCCGGGCAAGCCCGGGTCTTATTTGAATATGGTGCCGATGGCCGGAGTCGAACCGGCACAGCTTTCGCCACTACCCCCTCAAGATAGCGTGTCTACCAATTCCACCACATCGGCAAATCCCGGTTACTCGGCCGGGGGTAAATCAGACTCGCCGGCCGCATCGCCGCCGCCTTCCACGGGCGGTAAGTCCTCACCCTGCTGCATGACACTGCCATCCGCGGCCGGCGCTGTTTCCATTTGCTGCGAAGTCACGCTGCCGGTTACGCTGTCTGGCGCCTCGCGGTTGCTGGAGAGGTAAGCCAGCGACAGGCATACGATAAAAAACAGGATCGCCAGAATCGTGGTCGATTTGCTGAGAAAATTCCCCGAGCCGCGAGCACCGAATACGGTCGCCGAAGCGCCACTGCCAAAGGCGGCGCCGGCGTCGGCGCCCTTGCCGTGCTGCATCAGGATCAGCGCGATCAGCGAGATCGACAGCAGCACCTGTACCACGAGTAAAATACTATTGAGATTTTCCATATTTTTTCCTAAACCGATTGTGCGATGGCGAGAAAATCATCGGCTTTCAACGCTGCTCCGCCGATCAATCCGCCATCGATGTCCGCCTGCGATAACAGTTCCGCGGCGTTCGACGGATTCATGCTACCGCCGTATAAAATTCTTACCTGTTGCGCGATCCCGGCATCCGCTTGCGCCAGCTTGCTGCGAATGAACGCGTGAACCGCCTGAGCCTGCTCCGGGGTAGCTACCTTGCCGGTGCCGATCGCCCACACCGGTTCGTATGCGATCACCGAGCGGCCGATGCCTTCGATACCGCAAACCTCGATGACGGCGTCGATCTGCCTGGCCACCACGGCTTCGGTAACGTCCTGCTCGCGTTCCTGCAGCGTTTCACCGACGCATAGAATCGGCGTCAGACCAGCGCTCAGCGCCATAGCAAAACGCGCGGCGACCAGCTGATCGGACTCCAGGTAGAGCGCGCGCCGTTCCGAATGCCCGACGATGGCGTAACGACAACCGCTTTCAAGCAGCATCGAGGCAGAAAT
>CALJQI010000351.1 GCA_937980285.1 uncultured Gammaproteobacteria bacterium
GCGGTCAGGTCGGCACGGCTCCAGCCCAGCGACTGCTCCCAGTGCAGCAGCAGTGCCGGAAAGCTGTAATAGATGCAGGCCCAGACCAGCATCTGCGCCACCGCCAGCAATAAAATCGGCCTGTCTTTCACTCCGTTCTCACGCTTTAATTGCCATCCCGTGACTTGATCCGATGCGTCGGACCGACGGGATCCAGTCAAATAAACCCGCGCGCAGCGCGCAACTTACCCTTTCAGTCGACATCACTACGCGATTTCTGAAGACTCACAAATCAATTTCAAAGCAAAAAGTCTGTTGCTATGATGCCAGCCAATTCGAAACATGGATATAGACGCGATACCTGTCCATGAAGCAGCAACAGCGCTACGACTACATCATCGCCGGCGCCGGCTCGGCGGGTTGCGCGCTGGCGGCGCGCCTGTGTGAAGATGCGGATGTTTCGGTCTGCCTGATCGAGGCCGGCGGCAACGGTAACAGCCTGTTCGTGCGCATGCCTGCCGGCAACGGTTTCATCTTCGGCAATCCGAAATTCGACTGGGGTTACGAAAGCATTCCGCAGCCCGGACTCGACGGCAGGAAAATCTACTACCCCCGCGGCAAGGGGCTCGGCGGCACTTCGCTGCTCAACGGCCTGGTCTACATGCGCGGCAACTGCCAGGATTTCGACCGCTGGCGGGCGATGGGGATTCCCGGCTGGGGTTACGACGACCTGCTGCCCTATTTCAAGAAACTCGAGTCCGCGCCGCATCACGATCGCCGCTATCATGGCCACGATGGCCCGCTCAAGGTGACGCCGGCGGTAAACTACGAACCGGTTAACCAGGCTTATGTCGAAGCCGCGATGCAGGCCGGCGCCCGCCATAACGACGACTTCAACGGCGCCACGCAGGTCGGCGTCGGCCGTTTCGACGCAATGGTGCACAACGGACAGCGCCAGTCGACCGGCGCCGCTTACCTGAAACGGCGTCCCGCCAACCTGACCATCCTGACTCATACGCGGGTGAGGAAAATCGAGATGCGGGGGCAGCGCGCGGTCGGTGTCCAAATCGAAAGCCAGGGGCGCGGCGAGTCGATTTCAGTCGAACGCGAAGTCATTTCCTGCCTCGGGGCTTTCGAGTCACCGAAGTTGCTGATGCTGTCGGGCATTGGCCCGGCGCGGCACCTGGCCGGCTTCGATATTCCGGTGGTCATGGATTTGCCCGGGGTTGGCAGCGACCTGCAGGATCACCCGAATATTCCGCTGACCTTTAGGATCAGGGACGAAAGCCTTAGCTACTCGCGTTACCAGCGGCTGGACCGCGCCCTCTGGCTTGGGCTGCGCTACCTGTTGACCCGCGAGGGGCCGGCCAGCGGCACCTTCTGGAGCAGCGCGCTGTTCCATGCCTTCGACGGTGGCGAACTACCCGACGTCGAGGCTTACTGCGTGCCGATGGTGGTCAGGGAAGAAGCGGCGGGCGCCGGCTGGAACATCCAGAACCTGCTCAACCCCGGCAAGGCGGTGATCGCGCGCGGCAAGATCGCCGCCCCCGGTATTCAATTCGATACCAACCTGCTGCGCCCGGCGGCGCGCGGCAGCGTGCGCCTGACCTCCGCCAACGCCGACGATCGGCCGCTGATCGACCCGGCTTTTCTCGGCAATGAACGGGATGTCGCCGATGCGGTGCGTGCGGTCGAGCTGATGCGCGATATTACCGCGCAAGTGGCGTTCGACGGCATCGTCGGCGAGGAAATCGCCATCGGCGCGCAGGCCCGCAGCAAGGCAGAAATCGCCAACGCCTTGCGCCAACACGTGACCACCGGGCATCACCCGGTTTCGAGCTGTCGCATCGGCGCCGATAGCGATCCCGGGGCCGTGCTCGACGACCAGTTCCGCGTGCGCGGCGTCGAGGCTTTGCGCGTGGTCGACGCCTCGGCATTCCCCGACCAGATCAGCGGCAACCCGAGCGCCGCGATCATCATGATGGCCGAACGTGCCGCCGATTTTCTTGCCGGCAATCCACCGCCGGCCAGCGAGTAAGAACCTACGATCCTGTCGGCCGACATCGACTTGAAATCTGGCCGATCCGGAAAACATCCATTGCCAATTTCTAAAACGAACGGGTTGCCAATAAAACTTATCCAAAGCGAGCGTTGCAATTAAAAGTATCGGAGTCGGATAGCGACCGAGATTCGTCGCCAGGCTAACAATATTTTTGGGGCTGCTCTGTGCACCTAGGGGTCATTGCGAGCGCAGCGAAGCAATCTCCCAACGGCGCGTAGTCTTTAGAAAGGTTGCTTCATAGCTGTGCTCCTTTATGCCCTGCGGGTATCGCAATGACTCCTAAGGCGCGTTTTCGGAATTTTCTGCTCTTTGCCCCCCAGGGGTCATTGCGAGCAAAGCGAAGCAATCTCCCAACGGCGCGTAGTCTTTGAAAGGTTGCTTCGTCGCTGTGCTCCTTAAAGCAGGCTTGAGAGAGAAAGCCGATTGTTTCCTACCTGGTATTGCAGCTAGATCAGATATCGGTAGCTTTAGGTGAATTGCTTATCTGTAGCACTGACCCATAACAGTTAGTGCTCTGCAAAAACTTCCGTATTGCCGTGTTCATCGAAGCTCATGACATTATGGGATTCGAGCTTGCTCCCACTTTCCATGCCTGGCGTACCGATCGGCATTCCAGGGACGGCGATACCCTTGACTTCGGGTCGAAACAGTAACAGCCGTTTGATATCCCGGTGGGTAATATGACCTTCGATTACATATCCATCGATGACCGCAGTATGACAGGCAGCGAGTTTTTCCGGAATACCGAGGCGCTTTTTCACCGCCAGTACGTCGCGGGTATGTTCGATGGTGACGTTGTAGTTTTTGCCCTGCAAATACTTTACCCACTTGGTGCAACAGCCGCATTCGGGGTTTTTGTAAACCACGATATCCTTTACCATAGCGTCATTGGCCAGAGCCATCGTCACCGCAAGAACACTTAAAATGGCCAACATTACGATCGATTTCATCCCGATGCCCCTGTCGTTTGGAACGCTTCAGGTAAATATAGGATGTACTCACTATTAATCCAGTTCCCGACCCTTTGCGTGGCAAGCACGGGAGCGGCAAACGAAGGATTCCAGCGGCCTGAAAGGCGCCCGATAATCGCTTTCGGACCACCGCAGGTCAGATCGATGAACAAGTTACCTTGAAAGCGGCCAGACCCGGTTTATACTCCTTTAGTACTTTTTAAAAAGAGAATAACGTTTTGGCCGAATTGCAATTGTTAGTCGACGACGTGGTGATGAAGAGTTTTCCGCTCAACCAGGCCACCATAATGATCGGGCGTTCCCCGGAAAACAATATCGTGATCGACGAGGACTCGGTCAGTACCGAGCACGCGCGCATCGACCTGATTCCCAACCAGTTGATGGACGGCCTGATCGATATCTTCATCGAAGATCTCGGCAGCACCAACGGCACCTACGTCAACCACGCGCCGGTGAAGCGCCAGCAATTGCAGAATTTCGACTATATTCGCATCGCCTTTACCGACTTCAAACTGGTCGCCGACAAGAAGGCGAAACTGGCGAAAACGACCGTAATCCTGCCTGACAGGTAGCAGCCGCGGGCATAGGCCCGAATACCGCTATCAAGGGTTCGGCGACAGGTGTAAAATCCTGTCACCGAGCCTTTTTTTATGCCTGCACACGTCCCCAATTGATCTATGTCAAGTTACGGCCAAATTCGTCGCGAGACAATAAACCGCTACATATCGCTACCGGGCGAATCCAAAAGCACAACATCTGGTATGCGTCATTATAATTATGGAGAGGACTTCCACACATGAGTAAAGCTGACACGCTGCGCGCGGTTGACAGCGAACCCCGCGCTGTGCCGATGC
Organism: uncultured Gammaproteobacteria bacterium; assembly: GCA_937980285.1. Classification (GTDB taxonomy): domain Bacteria; phylum Pseudomonadota; class Gammaproteobacteria. Next base: position 3,867 of record CALJQI010000351.1, read on the forward strand.
AGGCGGCTTCGCTGGATATCTGGCAACAAAAATATCAATTGAAGGATCGCCAGGGCCAGGCGGTCGACCAGGACATCGATCACAGTTACCAGCGCGTGGCGCGCGCGCTGGCCGATATCGAAACCACCGACGAACTGCGCGAACAGTGGTATGAACGATTTCTGTGGGCACTGCATCAGGGCGCGATACCGGCGGGCCGCATCATGTCCAACGCCGGCGCCCTGGGACACAAGCCGGCGACCTCGACCATAAACTGCACGGTATCGGATACCATCCCGGACTCGATGGACGGCATCCTCGACAAGTTGCACGAAGCCGGCATCACGCTCAAGTCCGGGGCCGGAATCGGTTACGAGTTTTCCACGCTGCGCCCTCGCGGCGCCTATGTCTCCGGCGCCGGCGCGCACACTTCGGGCCCGCTGTCGTTCATGGAAATCTACGACCGCATGTGCTTCACCATTTCTTCCGCCGGCGGGCGGCGCGGCGCGCAGATGGCCACCTTCGACATCGGCCACCCCGACGTCCTCGATTTCATCGAGGCCAAGCGCCAGGACGGCTACCTGCGCCAGTTCAACCAGTCGCTGCTGATCACCGACGAATTCATGCAGGCCGTCATCGAGAAGCGTGACTGGCCGCTGGCCTTTCCGCTGACCCGCGACGAGCAGGAGGCCGATAACCTTGATCTCGACGACGCCGAAAAGATAGTCTGGCGCGACTGGCCCAGGCGCGAGGGATACATCGCCAACGATGCCGGACAGGTAGCCTGCCGCATTGCCCGCCGCGTCAGCGCAGAGCATTTGTGGGACAGCATCATGCGTTCGACCTACGATTACGCCGAACCGGGATTCATCCTGATCGATCGCTACAATGAAATGAACAACAACTGGTTCTGCGAAAACATCCGCGCCACCAATCCCTGCGGCGAACAGGGTTTGCCGCCCTACGGCGCCTGCCTGCTCGGTTCCGTCAACCTGACCGGTTTCGTGCGCCAGCCTTTCAGCGAGCAGGCCAGCTTCGACTGGCCACTGTTTCGCGAAGTCGTCGGCGTGTTTACCCGCATGCTCGACAACGTGGTCGAAATCAACGGTCTGCCGTTGCCCCGGCAGCAAGCCGAAATCACCGAGAAGCGCCGTCACGGCATGGGTTTCCTCGGCCTCGGCTCGACGCTGGCAATGATGCGAATGGCCTATGGCAGCGAGCAGTCGATCGACTTCACCGAGCAGGTCAGCCGCGAGCTCGCCGTCGCCGGCTGGAAAACGGGGCTTGAACTGGCGCAGGAAAAAGGTCCGGCGCCGATCATGCAGCAGAGCTTCAAGGTAACCGAGGAAATGTTACAGCAGCGCCCCGAAATGCGCAGCGACGGCTGGCGGCCGGGGATGAAGATCAAGGGCCGCGAACTGCACGCGCGTTACAGCCGTTACATGCAGCAACTGGCGCAAATCGAACCCGAACTGGTAGCCGCGCTGGCAGAGCACGGCGCCCGCTTTACCCATCACAGCTCGATTGCGCCCACTGGCACTATCGCGCTGTCGCTGGCGAACAACGCCAGCAACGGCATCGAACCCAGCTTCGCGCACCACTATGCGCGCAACGTGATTCGCGCCGGCAAGAAGAGCAAGGAAAAGGTCGACGTTTTCTCCTACGAACTGCTGGCCTACCGCCACCTGGTCGACGCCCAGGCCATGCCCGGGGACGGTGAATCCGGACGCTCGTTGCCGGATTATTTCGTCAACGCCGACGACATAACGCCGACGCAGCACGTCGACGTGCAGGCGGCGGCGCAAAAATGGATCGATTCGTCGATCTCCAAGACCGCCAACGTACCGACCGACTTTCCTTACGATGACTTCAAGGACATTTACCTCTACGCCTACCGTAAGAAACTCAAGGGCTGCACCACTTTTCGATTCAATCCGGACGCCTTCCAGGGCGTGCTGGTCAAGGATGAAAACCTGGCCCGCACCGTTTACCGTTTCACGCTGGCCGACGGCAGCAAGATCGAGGCCAGGGGCAATGAAATCATCGACTACGACGGCGAACAGCACACCGCCGCCAACCTGCACGACGCCCTCAAGGAGGGCTATTACGGCAAGCATTAGTTAGCACATGGGAACAGCTCAATGACTATCAAAATAGAACAGAAAATCATCGACTCGTCGGTGGTGGAAAAACTGCAGTCCGAGGCACCTGCCGAGACCGTCGCCGAAGTCATCCAGATGCACGAAAACCTGGCACGGCCGGAATCCCTGCACGGCATGACTTACAAGATCAAAACGCCGCTGTCCGAACATGCGATGTACGTCACCATTAACGACATCGTTTTGAATCCAGGCACCGAACACGAGCTGCGCCGGCCGTTCGAAATCTTCATCAATTCAAAAAACATGGAGCATTTCCAGTGGATTATCGCGCTCACCCGCATCCTGTCGGCGGTGTTTCGCAAGGGTGGCGACGTCATTTTCCTGGTCGACGAGTTGCGTAGCGTGTTCGATCCACAGGGCGGCTACTTCAAGAAGGGCGGGCGCTACACGCCGTCGATCGTGGCAGAGATCGGTGATGTCATCGAACAGCACATGATAGCGATAGGCATGCTCAAAAAGGCGGAACCCGACGCGCATCAGCAGGCGCATATCGACGCCAAGCGCCAGGAATTCGAGACCAGGAGCCAGCCGGTGGAATCCGGCGACGACTACCCGACCTCGGCGCAGCTGTGCAAGAAGTGCCAGACCCGCGCCGTGATCAACCTCGACAATTGCCTCACCTGCCTGCATTGCGGCGACTCCAAGTGCAGTTAGCGCTCGAAATAACGGGACGGGATTAGCGACGCAGCGGAAGAAATCGATTTACGGTTGCGACGGGTATTGCTCGAATATCGTTTCGAAACCGTCGGGGCAATCGACGCTGGGGCCACCATCGCAGGCCTGGTCGTAGCTAATCCATAACTCGCCGTCCTCGATCTCCCACTTGACGAAGTAACTGCCGCTGCGCTCGAACACCGTTCGATGCGACTTACTGGCGGGATCGACGATAGCGATGTGTTGCGAGTGAGCGCCGACGTTGCAGGTGACGACCAGCAAGCCCTCGGGATTCGACGCGGGTTTCACCAGCTGCAGACTGGCATCGGCGTCGGGCATTTCACCATCGACGGCAGTGGTCAAATCGCAACTGAAATTAAATATTCCAATCAGGTTCTTTTGCCGGTAAATCGACACCCTGCTTTCGTCTAACCCGCCCGAAAACACATGCCAGGACCATTGCGCACCATCTTCGTGATCTGCCAGCGCGACACCGCTGATCGCAATGCCGAGCAACAGGATGTTGGCCAGTCTCTTCATATTGCGGGTTGATCGTTGGTGTGGCAGTGCACGCCGCCACCGTCGTACCAGGATTCGAGGATTTCGATGACATAGACGTCGCGTCCCGGGAAATATCCCTCGATGCGTTTTTTCGCGGCGGCATCCTGCTCTTTATGGCCAAATCCACCGACGATGACGAAGCCGTTGCCGACCAGCCAGTTCAGGTACTTGGTGTTGAAAATCTTGTCTCGATATTCTACCTGCCCAAGAATCGGGTCGCGAATGACGTTAAAACCCGCGGCAGCAATGGTTTCAGCGGCGCTATCGTAAAGCGAACCGGCGTCGCCATCCCCGGGACGGCAGCGCGAACCGTCCGTGCATTGCGCCACCACCACGGTATCGGCATTGATAAAGCGCGCAAAACCGTCGATGTGCCCGCGAGTCAGCTCACCGCGAGCGAAACCCTCGACCATAACCACTCGCGACACGCCGAAGTGTTCCTTCAGATCCTTTTCCGCCTGCTCGCGGCTATAACCGGAATTACGCGCGGGGTCACCGATGGTGCTCCAGTTCAGCAGCACGGTATCGACGCCGTTGAATTCGAGATTGCCGCGCTCGTGCACGATGTCGACCAGCTCAACCGGAATATCGAAACGCTCTCCGAGCAGCGACGGCACGCGATTATCCTGGTCGTAGGGGATATCGAAACCGAAAGCCCCGCCCCAGGCGTTAAACTCCCAGTTCTGAATACGCAGCTCGCCATTGTCGACGACATAGACCGGACCGTTGTCGCGCATCCAGGCGCTGTCGTTGGGAATATGCAGCCAGCCGATGTTGACATGATCCGGATCGGCGCCGGCCGCCTCGAGCGCGGCCCTCGCCTGCGCCTGGTCGCCGGGCGAATCGAACAGGATGTTCAGTTTCTCGTAGCGACTGATGATCGCACCCATTTGCGCGAAGGCGGGCTGGAACACGCGCTCGAAATCGCTCGGCCACTGCAGCCAGATGGCTTCCTGCGGCTCCCATTCGGCCGGCACGCGCCGCCTGGGCAAGGTTTCTCTGGTATTTGAAATCATGACTCCGGCTATTGTCGGCAATGGCGCCAGGAATGCAATCCCGCGAACCGCAATGAGCCTAATCAGGTGTCGCGCTTTCTCGACACGACGAAGGTTTCGTCATTGAACCAGATGCCATTGTGCTTGTGCAGGACGTCGGCGGTGGCGTCGAGATACTCACCCGACGA
>CALJQI010000352.1 GCA_937980285.1 uncultured Gammaproteobacteria bacterium
TAATTACGACCCGCGGTTACTCGCGCATATCGAAGACCTCGATCTTGATATTGTGCGCGGCGCCGACGACCTGACAATCGTTCGAGATATGGCGCAGGGCAGTGTAGACGCGGCCGTCGCCGACCTGGCGAGTACCTTCACAGTGATACGAGAAGAGAGGCTGAAGGCCCATCCGATATTGCCGCCTTTTACCTACGATCGGTTGTACGCTTCTTTTCATCGCGGTAAAGCGGATCTGCAGCGCGAGTTCGATCATGCTTTCGCGCAGCTGATAAAGCAGGGTTATGTCGACGAGGTCTATACAAAAACAATCGGCACCGCCTTTTCGAGTTTCGTGATCTCGGAATAAAACCGCTGAAATCGGATCAGACTTTACTAGACTCCTGTTTGAATTTTCTGGAGAAAAAGCGCTTGTGCGTATTTCGCTCAAATACCGCATTGCAATAATAATTTTCGTGCTGGAAGCGATCATGATGACCGCGGTCCTGTGGGCAACGCTGAATCATTCCGAAGACGCGATCAGGGAACAGTTCGCCAGTAACGAGCGCGCGATTCTCGAGGTCATGGGCGGCATCAGCCATATCGCCCTGTTGACCGGCGAATACTCCGGGCTGCAACCCTATCTCGAAAACCTGCTGCAGGATTCCCGTATCGAACAGGTCATGCTGGTAGATCAACGCGGCATCATCGTCGCCGGCACACGGCCCGAGTCGATCGGGCGTTTTCCGGCGACATTTTCTACTGCGGTAACGCTGGATCCCGAAACCCAGGCGCGCAAAATATGGATTTCGAAAAACATCAAGGACGAAGACCGCCTGCTGGGGGTGCTGGCGATGGAGCTGTCCGATGCCGAGTTAGTCGCCGCCACCGCCGACGCCGGTAAACTGGGCGTTAGTATCGCGGTTACCGGCATGATCCTGATTGCAATCGTTGGACTGGTGGTTGGCTCGTTGCTGACCTGGCGCCTGGCGGTGGTAACAGATGCGGCCAACCGTTTTGCCGAAGGCGATGCCATGGCGCGTACCGGTTTTCGTGGCGACGACGAGATCAGCGAACTGGGGCAGACCTTTGACAAGATGGCGAGCAGTTTGCAGGCTTCGGCCGAAGAATCGAACAGTTTGATCGATCAGCTGTCGGAAAAAAATGCCGAGCTGGAGCAATTTGCCTACACGGTGTCGCACGATCTGAAAACGCCGCTGGTCACGGTTAAGGGGTATGTCGGTATGCTGCAAAAAGACTTGCAGGCGGATGAGCGCGAACGCATCGAGCAGGACCTCGGTTACATTGTTGCGGCCACCGATACCATGGGATCGCTTTTGGAGGATTTGCTCGAACTTTCGAGGGTTGGTCGGATTGTCAACGAGTCGGAGGAGGTATCGCTAACCGAATTGTTTGAATCGGTAGCCGCCGGCATGCATCTGCAAATTGCATCCAGGGGCGCCGATCTGACTGTTCAGCCGCAAATGCCGCCGGTACTCGTCGACCGTCAGCGCATGGCCGAAGTGATACAGAATCTGCTGGAGAACGCGCTCAAGTTCAGTGCTAAATCGAATCCGCCGAAAATCGAGGTCAGTGCCAGTAAAGAGGATGACATTATCGTCTGCTGTGTCGCCGATAACGGAATTGGCGTCGAGCCCGAGTTCCAGGACCAGATTTTCGGGCTGTTCAATCGTTTGAGCGCGTCTTACGAAGGCACCGGCATAGGTCTCGCGCTGGTGAAGCGCATCGTCGAGGTCCACCACGGCCGCGTTTGGGTCGATTCCCCGGGTAACGGCGAGGGCGCCCGATTCTGTTTCGCATTGCCGTCGATTGAGAAAGCCGCCTGAACCGCCACGATCGATACTGGCGCTCAGGCTTCTTCGCTCATCTTGAGTTCGAGTTCGCGCTGTTTTTGCTGGCGAAACATGATCCAGGCCGCGATCAATACCCCGATTGCCACCGCGAGAATGATGATGGTCGCCAGTGCATTGATGTCGGGACGCAGTCCCAGGCGTATACGCGAATAGATCAGTATCGGCAGCGTCACGGCGCCCGGGCCGGTGACAAAGCTGGCGATAATCAGGTCGTCGAGCGACAGCGTAAAGGCCAGTAACCAGCCTGCCAGCATGCCCGGCGCAAGTAGCGGCAGGGTAATGTCGGTCAGAACGCGGAACGGCTTTGCGCCGAGATCCATTGCCGCCTCTTCGAGGTCCTGCGCCATGCCTGCGAGACGCGACTGGATAATGACCGCGACATAGGCCATCGAGAAGGTGATATGCGCGATCGTAATGGTGGTAAAACCGCGTGAATCAGGCCAGCCGATGAATTCCTTCAGCGTAATAAACAGCAGTAACAGCGAAAGGCCGGTAATGACTTCGGGCATCACCAGCGGCGCGGTAATCATGCCGGTAAACAGGGTGCGGCCCTTAAAGCGCCCGAAGCGCACCAGCGCCAGGCCCGCGAGGGTGCCGAGCAGCATGGCGAAGGTTGCGTTTACGGTGGCAACCTTGAGACTGAGTCCGACAGCCTCCCAGACTTCCTCGCTCTCGAACAGCACGCCGTACCACTTGGTCGAAAAACCGCCCCAGACGGGTACGATTCTGGATTTATTGAACGAATAGAAGACCAGCAGGATCATCGGGACGTACAGAAAGGCGATCCCGAAACAGGTCGTGGTGATCAGGAAATAGGAGCGCTTGGCGTTGTTCATTCGCCTTCGACCTGCTTCGCCTGTATGTGCTGGTACAGCATCATCGGCAGCACCAGCACCAGCAATAACGCGATCGCTACCGCCGAGGCCACGGGCCAGTCGATGTTGGCGTTAAACTCGTTGTAAAGTATGCGCCCGATCATCAGCACGTTACCGCCGCCAAGCAGGTCGGGGATAACGTATTCGCCGGTTGCCGGAATGAACACCAGTAGCGAGCCGGCGATGATCCCCGGCATTGTCATCGGCAGGGTAACCGTGAAGAAGGTGACCATGGGCCTGGCGCCGAGATCGGCGGCGGCCTCAAGCAGGGTCCAGTCGAGCTTTTCCATGTTGGCGTAAAGCGGCAGGATCATGAAGGGCACGTAGGTATAAACGATGCCGACGTAGACCGCGAACGGGGTATAGAGCATGCGCAGCGGCTCGTCGATGATGCCGATGGCTATCAACAGGTTGTTGATCGTGCCCTGATCTGCGAGCAATCCCATCCAGGCATATACCCGCAGCAGGAAGGAGGTCCAGAATGGCAGGATAACCAGCATCAGCAGGACATGCTTGGTGGTATGGTTGGCGCGTACGATGGCGTAGGCCATCGGGTAACCCACCAGCAGGCATAGAATAGTCGAGATCGACGAAATCTTGAGCGAGTTCAAATAAGTCTTGACGTAAAGGTCGTCTTCCCACAAATAGGCGAAATTGTCGACCACCACTCGAATGTGCATGATGCCTTCGTCGACCCAATCGATCATCGGTGTAAACGGCGGGCTGGCGATAACGGTTTCCGCGAGACTGATCTTTAGCACGATGAAAAACGGTGCCAGGAAAAACAACAGCAACCAGCCAAACGGAACCATCAAAATCAGTGTACGCCAGCGATCCTGCGCCAGGCGCATAAGCCTGTGTAGCAGCCGGTCTTTAAGGCTTGTTTCGCTTTCTGTGAGCGCTTCCGCCGGCGTGCTCATTTGGTTAGCACCACCGTACTCGACGGTTCCCAGCTGAGAAATACTTCTTCGTCCCAGTCGATCGGCGGGTTGCCGTCCTTGGGGCGATTGAGATTGGGCGATGTGACTTCGACGATATGTTCATCACCGACCAGCACGCGGTAGGTTGAAGTACCGCCAAGATAGCCGATGTCGTTGACCATGCCGCGGGTGCAGTTGGTGTTGGGATCGTCGGGGGCTTGCTTGGATACCCTTATTTTTTCCGGTCGTAGCGATACCCAGACCTTGGTGCCTTCGGCGATAGACACGCCGTGGTCGATGTAAAAATTACAGCTTGGATCCTTGCACTCGACGACAACGTGATCGGTGCCGTTTTCGGTGATTCGCCCCTGGAACATGTTCGCGTTGCCGATGAAATTGGCCACCAGGCGTGAACTCGGGAATTCATAAATCTCGGTCGGGGTTCCGATCTGCTGCAGGCGCCCGACATCCATTACCGCGATACGGGTCGACAGCGTCATCGCTTCTTCCTGGTCGTGGGTTACGACCACGAAGGTGACGCCGAGCTTGTCCTGGATGTTCATCAGCTCGTACTGGGTTTGTACCCGCAGCCGCTTGTCGAGCGCGGCCAGCGGCTCGTCGAGCAGCAGCATCTTAGGCTGCTTGATCAGCGCGCGCGCCAAAGCGACACGCTGCTTCTGCCCGCCGGACAACTGGTGCGGCTTGCGCTTGCGAAACTGGGTTAGCTCGACCATCGCCAGCATCTCCTCGACGCGTTGCTCGATTTCGTCTTTGGCGACGCCGTCGCGCCGCAGGCCATAGCCGACGTTTTTTTCCACCGTCATATGCGGAAACAGCGCATAGGACTGGAACATCATGTTGACCGGCCGCTCGTAGGGCGGTACGTCGTTCATGTTGACGCCGTCGATCAGAATCGAGCCGGAAGAGGGGGTTTCGAAGCCGGCGAGCATGCGCAGCAGCGTGGTTTTGCCGCAGCCGGAACCGCCGAGCAGGCAGAACAGCTCGCCCTTGTAAATATCGAGATCGATGCTGTCGACCGCGGTGAAATCGCCGAAATGCTTGCTGACGCTCTGCACCTTGATGAAGGGCTCGGCATCGGGGTCGAGCCAGGGGCGGTCGGTATAGTTTGGCGAGTGCGACATATTTTCTCCCTCGATATGTCAGCGAAAAAAAACCGGGGTGAT
>CALJQI010000353.1 GCA_937980285.1 uncultured Gammaproteobacteria bacterium
CGGCCCGATCGCGACCGTCATCATGGAAAAGTACGAAGGCGGGCGCAAGTCGGCCAATAGCCTGGCGCTGGAGATTTCGAGCAAGCTCCCCGGGCATGAAAAGCAGCGCGAGTTTCTCAGGCGCTGGCAGGCGCTCTGCGAAGCGCAACAGGAGCAAAGCGAAAGGAAGGAGCCGAGCGTCTTCCCGGAAAAGGGCCGTGCGCATCCCCTGCTGGAAGACGTCCTCAGCAAGATCAGCCACGAGTTCGCGCACTACGTGGAGCCGATCTCGAAAACCTGGCTGCGGCAAACCTCGAAAAAAACGGCCAAGGCGGACTAGCCGCCGAAACTAGCCGTCACGGTTCGCTACTTAAAAACAGTCGGTGCCACTCACTGTCCATTCCGGGGACAGTTTACTTATTTCGTACTCCCGGTTTTGTCATTCAATGCGCGCAACCACCGGCTATGCCGGTAGCGGGTGACTACCGCTGCACGAGCGCCCCTGGTGGCGATCAAAACCGGTGGGGATTGCCGCGTCCCTGCGGCAAGATGGATAAATCTCAGGCAGCGAGCCTGATCCGGTTGCGAGCGTCGCGGTCCAGCAGCGCCGCGACCTGGGTTTGCAGGGTTTCGTTATCGGCCTCGAGCACATCTTCGATGGCGATGCCCCGTGATTCCATCCATTCGGCGACCGCGGCCGGATGAGCGAAGCGCCGCGAACCTTCCAGCTTGTCGATGATGCCTGACACCATAACGGTAGCGGCGAGGGCCTGGTAGCAATGCATGTCGTTAATCTCCTTTATCAATGAAACTTACTTAAGCCTGTCATTGCGAGCGCAGCGAAGCAATCTCCCTAATGACAGCGAGTTATCTGGAGATTGCTTCGCTGCAGCCAATGCGTTCGCTGTGCTCACGGGCTGGACCCCGCTCGCAATGACGTCAGATTAAGCTTAACTAAGTGCCATTGATCTCCGTTATCTTCGTTTCCGGTTCTGCCGCCCGGCGAACCTGGGGTCAATCTGCCGGGTTCCTGGCCTTGTTGCAAATCAGGATGCCAGATGCGGCGATTTGAACCGCGATGGTGCGAATTTCGATCTCCGGCGCCCGATCCTGGTGCAATCGGCGTGCTATCCAGGCAGGGCCGCGGCGCCGGAAATCACTGGCCGCCGCGCAGCAGCACGACCGGGTTCAGGGACAATCGATGCAGCAGGTATCTGGCACCGAGCGCGAGCGACAGGCCGCTGACCGCGAACGCGACCAGCGCCCCGAGCCAGAGCAGGTCCTCGGCCGGCAGCTTGAGCCGGTAGCGCAGCAGGGGCAGCGCTATGGCGGCGCCGAGCAGGATCGAAAAGGTCGACGTGACCAGCGCCAGCAGCAGGTATTCGAGGCGTAATCCGAGACGGATCAAGCCAAAGCGGGCGCCGAGCGCGTGCAGCACGGTGGCGTCGTAAATCTGCCGCGTGCGCCCGGCCGCCATCACGCTGATCAGCACCAGCAGGCTGGCGCCGAGGCTGACGGCGGCGACCACCGCCAGACCGCTGGCGGCCTTGCCGAGGATGCCGCGCGCGGTCTCGAGCAGGTCGGCGGTGCGCACCGTAACCACGTTGGGCGCGATCGAGGCGACGCTTTTCTGCGCCTCGATCGCCGCCATGTCGTCGAGGAAGGCGGCGCCGACCTGGCGCGTGATCATGCCGTCGAGGGCGCCGTCGGACAGAATGCCCTCGAACCAGAAGCGTGTCTGCAAGCCTTTCTGGCTGTAGATGGCGGCGATTTCGGCATCGAGGCTCTGGCTCGCCGTCGAAAATGTCATCACGTCGCCGAGGGCGAGGCCGAGCCTGCCGGCCTCGCGATCCTCCATCGCCAGCAGCGCCCGCCCGGTGACCGGCTCGCTCCACCAGGCGCCGTCGACCAGGGTCACGTTATCGATGTTGTTGGCGCGGTAACTCAGCTTGTAGTCGGCGCGCGCCGCGAGGTCGGTCATGCGCGCCTGCTCGGTGTCGGCGCGCTCGGTGAGCGGCCGGCCGTTGACCGCGGTAATGCGCGAGCGCACCAGCGGCGCGAGCTCGATCCGGGCCGTCGGCGCGGACCGTGATATCGCTTCGGACACGGCCGCGGCCTGGTTGTCGAGCACGTCGTAGAGCACCAGCGCCGGCGCCTGCTCGGGGATGGTCGTGTTGAGCGCGCGCAGCAGCGCGGCGACGATCAGGGTGCAGGCCACCAGCAGGGTCAGCGCCGAGCCCAGCGACAGCAGCGATGACCTGAGCGAGGCTCCGGGACGGTGCAGGTTGGCCAGCGCGAAGCGGATCGCGAACGAACGCAGCAGCGTGTTGCGCGCCTCGAGCCCGCGCGCGGCGCGGCGAATCCCGCGCACCACTGCTTCCAGCAGCAGTAACAGCAGGCCGACAACGCCGATGAAAGCGAGCCCGAACAGCGCATCGGGCAGCGCCAGCAGGACCAGCGACAGCAGGCCGCCGGCGCAGGCCAGGCAGGCCAGCCACCAGCGCAGGGGCACCTCGCCGACGCCGGGCTCGTTGCCGCGAAACAGCGCTGCCGGTTTCGCCGACAGCGCTCGTCCTATGGCTGGAAAAGTGAAAGTAAAGGCGGTCAGAATGCCGAAACCGAAAGCGACCAGGGCGGGCAGTACCAGGTCGGCCGCGCTGACGTCGATCGGAATTTGCGCCTCGATCAATCCGCAGCCTACCAGCGCGAGCATCGCGCCCAGCGCCGCGCCGGCGAGGCTGGCGCCGCCGCTGAGCATGCCCACCTGCAGCAGGTAGACGATTGCCAGCGGTCGCTGCCGCAGGCCTACCGCGCGCAGGGTGGCGATCGTGCGCAGGCGGCCGCCGAGATAAGTCTCGATACTGTTGAACACCCCGAGGCCGCCGATGAATAGCGTCGACAGCCCGATGATCAGCAGCGCCGAGGCGATCTGGTCGAGCCGCTCGGCGATGCGCTGGCTGCGATCGTAAAAGGTCTGCACTTCCCAGGGCTGGCCGGCGAAGGCGGTGTAAAAGCGCTGGCGCCAGCTTTCGGCGGGGATGTCGGTGCGTACGTGGTACTCGTACTCGACGCGGCTGCCCGGCTGGATCAGCCCGGTTCGCTGTAGCGCGGCCTCGCTCAGCAGCAGCGGCGCGCCGCGCCAGTCGGCGCTCAGGCGTCGGTCGGGCTGGTAAACGACGAGACTGCGAACCTGCAGCGCGAGATCGCCGACGTAGACCTCGTCGCCGACGCCGATATCGAGGCGCTCGGCCAGGCTGGCGTCGATTGCCGCGCCGTAAACCTCGCCGTCCGCCGCCACCGCCCGCTCTAGCGGCATCGCCGGCTCCAGCACCAGCTCGCCATAGAGCGGGTAATGCTCGTCGACGCTCTGCAGCTCGACGCGCAGGAAGTCGCCCGCCGGCGTGCCCAGCATGGTATCGAGTTCGATCACCAGTGTCAGGTCGCCGGTTTGCCGGATCCATTGCAAAGTCTCGGGCGGCAGCGGCGCGCTGGTTTCGACCTCGAGATCGCCGCCGAGCAGGACGCGGGTATCGGCCAGCAGGCCCGAGCTGACAACGCGGTAAAGCCCGCCGGCGGCGGCCACCAGGATCACGCCAAGCATCAGGCAGGCGCAGAACACCCACAGCGATCGGCCGTTGACGCGCAGTTCGCGCCAGGCCAGCTCAATCAGGAAGCGCACCCGGATTCTCCTCGATCAGTTTGCCCTGGTGCAGCCGCAGCACGCGCTGGCAACGGCTGGCAATGGCCTCGTCGTGCGTCACCAGCACCAGCGTCGAACCGCTGTCGGAGTTGAGCTCGAACAGCAGGTCGATGATCTTTTCGCCGGTGCGCAGGTCGAGGTTGCCGGTGGGCTCGTCGGCCAGCAGCAGTTTCGGCGCATGCACCAGCGCGCGCGCAATCGCCACGCGCTGCTGTTCGCCGCCCGACAGTTGCGCGGGGTAGTGGTCTTCTCGCCCACCCAGCCCGACCCGCTCGAGCATGTTGCGCGCGCGGGTTCTCGTATCCTGACCGCCGGCGATCTCGAGCGGCAGCGCGACGTTGCCCAGCGCGGTCAGGCTCGGCACCAGGTGAAACGACTGGAACACGATACCGATACGGTCGCGCCTGAGGTCCGCCAGCGCGTCGGCGTCGAGCTCGCCGAGCGCGCGGCCGTCCAGCCGCACGCTGCCCTCGACCGGCGGCTCCAGCCCGGCGAGCAGCACCAGCAGTGTCGTCTTGCCGGAGCCGGAGGGGCCGACGATGGCGACCGTGTCGCCGTCGCCGACTTCGAGGTTCACCCCCGTCAGCACGTCGAGACGACCGTGCTCTAGGGTGTAGGACATATTCAGGTTTTTCAATTCGATCATGCCTGGGACCGGTCTGCTTCGGTTTATTCCGTGGTTTTATTGGCCGCGGGACGGTAAGGAATCGTGGCTTCGATTCGACAGATGTCCCGTGTATACGAAAATCCCGCCGCAAAGGACGAGAATCCCCGCAGGCTCTTACATATGTAATTTTATTGCAACTTGTAATGTGCAATAAATTTCGTCTCCAGGGCAATAAGTACAGGAGAAGTCCAGGAGAAGTCCAGGAAAAGGAACAAAGGTGAAGGGGGGGTTAAAGTAATCCCCCTTCACCTTTTCGCGCAAAAATCGCCGGTTCCCGGAAAGCGGCGCTACAGGGGCCGAAACGGCACCCGGATCCCGATCAAATAAACGCTTAAATAATTGCGCTATCGGCCGATAACCTGTCCTGGATTCCCTAAATTCCCGGGTGCTATCTTGAAAATTAAAGTTACGCGTGTTTTCGTCTTGCTGTTTTGCTGCTACGGCGCACAAGCCCTGGCGAACAGCATCACTATCTATCACGATGCGGATTACAGCATTCATGCCGAATCGGCGCATTCCATGGCAATGGGTTTCAAGACGGCGCTGGCGGAGGTCGGCAACAGGATCCAGGGCTACGATATCGACCTGGTGGTCAAGGACCATCGCGGCAACAGCAAGCGCAGCCTGCATCACATGCGGCAGTTCCTGGGCGATCCGTCGGCCCTGTTCGTTCTCGGCGGGCTGCACTCACCGCCCTATATCCAGAACCGCGATTTCATCAATCAAAAAGGCGTCCTGCTGCTGGTGCCCTGGGCGGCGGGCGGCCCGATTACACGCTATCCCGGGGACGCCAACTGGGTATTTCGCCTGTCCATCGACGACACTCGGGCGGGTTTTCGCATCGCCGAGTACGCGATCGAGGACAAGCGCTGTAAAAACCCGCACCTGCTGCTGGAAGAGACGCCCTGGGGCAAGTCCAATTTCAAGACGCTTTCTTCGGCGGTCATGCAGCGGCTGAACCAGCAGCCCGGCGTTACCTGGTTTGGCTGGAACACCCGGGCCGGTTCGGCGCGCATCCTGCTGCGCGAGGCGCATCAAAAGGGCGCCGATTGCCTGTTGTTCGTGGGTAACTCGATCGAGGGCGAAGTGTTCGCCAGGGCAATGGCCTCGCTCGATGCCGGCAAGCGTCTGCCGATCATCAGCCACTGGGGCATTACCGGCGGTGATTTCCATGTCAAGGTAAACCCGGACTTGCGCCGGCACCTGGACCTGCATTTTATCCAGACCTGTTTTTCGTTCATGTCGCCGACGCAAACGGCCTTGTCCCGCGAGGTGCTGCAAAGGACGAAAGCACTGTTCCCCGACAAGATCGAGCAGCCCGGAGATATTGCCGCGCCACCGGGTTTCATACACGCCTACGATCTCGGGCGAATCGTCATTGCGGCGCTCGAACAGATCGAACTGAGCGGTGATATCGAAGCCGACCGCGTGGCGCTGCGTAATGCGCTGGAACAGCTTCAGCAACCGATCGAAGGCCTGGTCAAGACCTACCGGCAGCCGTTTTCACCCTGGTCGCCCGCGCGGGACGACGCCCACGAGGCGCTCGGGCTGGAGGACTTTTGCATGGCTCAATACGACGACCAGAACCGCATCATCGTCAATACCGGCGATCTGGCAGGCCGGGTGGAATGAAGGCGCGCTGGTTTTACTCGCTGATCCTGCTGAACCTGGCGGTTACCATCGTCATCAGCATGCTGCTGGTGGGCGGGCGCGCCGAGCAATCCGTGTTCGAATTGCTGGAAGTGGCCAGGCAGCGGCAAGCGAGCCTGGCTTCCAATCATTTCGAGGAATTCCTGCGTGACCGAGTCATCCTGCTGCGCGATCTTTCGCGCCGGCCGCTACTGGCCAGCACGGTGATGGGCTCCGGAACCTCGGAGGCCGATTTACGGGATTTTCTCGACGATTACCGCTTGCTAGATAAACGCGAACCGCTGTTTCTGCTCGATTTCCTGGGCGAACCGGTGCATACCCATAATTATGGCGGCGACAAACTGCCGCTCGACACTTCCCCCTGGCTGGAAGCATTGATCAACGGCGACATTCCGGTTGCCATCCTGTTGCACGAAAATGACGGCAGGCCCGCGTTCGCGATAGCGGTACCAATCCTCTATGGAGGTTATGCCGAGGGCGTCCTGGTCGCATTGATATCGAAGCCCGTCGCCGAAATCCTGCACGCAGGCGATACCCTGTCCGAGGGTGCGATTCGCCTGTCGAATCCTTATTTCGACTACAGGAGTGTTCCCGACCTTGGCGGCCACGAGGTCATCGACGAGAGCGAAATCGACGAAACCGGCGTACATTTCACATACCTGGCCGACCGCGAGGCGCTGACCCAGCAAAAAGCCGGGTTCATGCGCGACATTGCGCTGGCCATCGTTTTGAGCCTGGGTTTGTCGTTCGCCATCCTGGCGATGTCCGGACGCAAGTTCATCCTCAATCCTTACGCGCGACTGGAAAAGTCGAGCCGCGAAATCGAAATCGCCAAAAAGCGCAACGACCTGCTGGCCTCGGCGATCGAGGCCAGCCCGGTCGGTATATCGATCGTCGATCCATCGGACCCCGAGTACCCGCTCACCTACGTCAACCCGGCGTTTACCCAGATGACGGGCTATAGCGCCGTAGACGCGCAAGGCAGGAATTGCCGCTTCCTGCAGGGTGCCGACACCAGCGACGCGCAGATTGACAAGTTGCGCGAAACCATCGGCGTCAACGGGGAGGACCGGCTCGAAATGCTGAATTACCGCAAGGACGGCACGCCGTTCTGGAACCTGCTGCAGGTCTCGCCGGTGTTCGACGAGGCACAGAACCTGGTGGCCTACGTCGGTATCCAGCAGGACATCAGCGAGCGCAAGCTGGCCGAGGTCGAACTGCAGCAGGCCAAGGAGTCGGCCGAACAGGCCAGCCGCGCCAAGAGCGAATTCCTCGCCAACATGAGTCATGAAATCCGCACGCCGATGAATGGCGTCATCGGCATGAACAACCTGCTGCTGGACACCGGGCTCGACCGGCAACAGCACGATTACGCGAAAACGGTCAAGAGCAGCGCCGAAGCCCTGCTCGGCCTGATCAACGATATTCTCGACTTTTCCAAGGTCGAAGCCGGCAAGCTCGAACTGGAACCGATCGATTTCGACATGAAGGTCCTGCTGGCCGAATTCGGCGTCTCGATGGCGATTCGCGCGCACGAGAAGAACCTGGAGCTGGTGTGCCCGGCGAATCCGTTGCCAAGCCAGTGGTTTAACGGCGACCCCGGGCGTATCCGCCAGATTTTGACCAATCTCGTCGGCAATGCCATCAAGTTCGCCGACAGTGGCGAGGTCGCGCTGTATTTCGATATCCTGGAGCAAACCGACAATCTCTCCCAGGTTCGAATAAAGGTCGTCGATACCGGAATCGGCCTGAGCCGGGAGCAGCAGGAAAAACTGTTCGCACGTTTCAGCCAGGCTGATAGCTCGACGACTCGCCGTTACGGCGGCTCGGGGCTCGGTCTTGCGATCAGCAAGCAACTGGTGGACATGATGGGCGGCGAAATCGGTGTCGATAGTCGTACCGGCGAGGGCTCGACCTTCTGGTTCACGCTAAACCTGGTCAATGCCGAGGCAAAGGATCCAGTCGACGCTAAGGCCGGGCTGGGCGGGCAAAGAATACTGGTGGTCGACGACAATCGCACCAGCCGCATGCTGCTGGAGCAATTGCTTGGCCATTGGGGCGTGGATCACGGTCTGGCGGACGGCGGGGAAGCTGCCATCGATGCGCTGCACGCCGCGGTCGAGGCCGGCAGGCCTTACGATATCGCTGTCATCGATATGGAGATGCCGCGCATGGACGGCTACCGTCTCGGCAGCCGCATCAAGCAGGACCCGGACCTGGGCGATACGCGCCTGGTCATATTGACTTCGAAGGGTCGGCGCGGCGATGCCAGGAAGTTCGAAGAGGCCGGTTTCGCCGGCTACCTCGGCAAACCGGTCGAGCAATCCGCGTTTTACAATTTGCTGCTGCAGGTGGCCGGCGTCACGCCGCATGACGCCGGTATCGCCACGCGCTGTAACGCCAGGCGCTACAGGCATTTCGATGCCCGTGTGCTGGTGGTCGAGGACAATGTTACCAACCAGGCCGTCGCCCGCGGCATGCTGGAAAAATTCGGTCTCTGTATCGATCTCGTCGCCAACGGCGAAGAGGCGATCAATGCCCTGGGGCAGAGCGCTTACGATCTCGTCTTCATGGACTGCCAGATGCCGGTAATGGACGGTTACGAAGCCAGCCGCCGAATTCGCGAATCATGCAGCGGCGAGATCGACGCCAGGATTCCGATCGTCGCCATGACTGCCAACGCAATGAAATCCGACCGGGAAAAATGCCTGGCAGCCGGCATGAACGACCATATCGCCAAGCCGGTCGATCCCAGCCGACTGGAACAGGCCTTGCTGCACTGGTTGCCGGAGTCCTGCCGGGTAACCCGAAACGACGACAGGCCGACGGCGGCCGGCGACGGCGATGCCGCCGCGCCCGAGGCCGAAGCGGCGCCGGGTGAAGCGCCACAGGGTGAAGCAGTGTTCGATCAGGACGCGCTGCAAAGACGCATGATGGGCGATGAAAACCTGATGCGCGCCGTCGCCGAGGCCTTCGTGCTCGACATGAACGGCATGGTCGAACAATTGAAAACGCATGTCGACGGGGGCGATATGCAAAATGTCGGCGCCCTGGGGCACAAGATCAAGGGCGCGGCGAGCGCAATGGGCGGAACCGCACTGAGCACGGCCGCGTTGCAGATCGAGCAAGCGGGCAGGAGCGGGCAGCCGCAAAGCCTGGACGAGACTCTGCCCCTGCTCGAGCGGCGATACGACGAACTCAAGCACGCCATGCGGGAATTACTGGCATGAGGATACTGATCGGGGATGACAGCCTGACGCATCGCGTCATGCTCGAAGCGATTGTCAGGCGGTGGGGCTACGAGGCCGTACTCGCCGAGGACGGCCAGCAGGCATGGGAGTTGTTATCCGCCCCCGAGGCGCCGAGGCTGGTGCTGCTGGACTGGGAGATGCCGGGGCTAGACGGCCTCGAGGTTTGCCGGCGGGTACGCGCGCGCCAGGACCAGGACCCGCCCTACATTCTGCTGCTGACCGCCCGTCAGGAGACCGCAGATATCGTCGCCGGGCTGGATGCCGGCGCCAACGACTATATCTCGAAGCCCTTCGAAAACACCGAGCTACACGCACGCCTGCGGGTCGGCGCGCGCATGCTGGACCTGCAGCGCGAACTGATCAGCGCCAGGGAAGCGCTGGAATTCCAGGCCAACCACGACGCGCTGACCGGCCTGATGAACCGCGGCGCGGTGATGAGGGCGATGGAGCAGGCGATGCAAGCGGCCGGGCAGGGCGGCCAGACGCTTCAGATCGGCCTCATCGACGTCGATCATTTCAAACAGATCAACGATAGCCACGGCCATCCCGCGGGCGACGCGGTGCTGCAGGCCGTGTCCCGCCGAATCGAGTCGGTGCTGCGCGCCGGAGACCTGGTCGGGCGCTACGGCGGAGAGGAGTTCCTGCTGCTGGTGAACGGCGAGGTCGACGAGGCCCCGGCCTTTTGCGAGCGTCTGCGCGGCGTCATCGCCGACCAGCCTTTCGTCGAGGGCCAGGTTGCGCTCCGGGTCACGGTCAGCGGCGGATTCGTGCCGTTGACGCCATCGGACAGGCGCGGTACCAGCGAATTACTCGCCGCGGCGGACGACCTGCTATACCGGGCCAAGGCCGCGGGGCGCAACCGGATATTCTTCAACCAGGCCGATGACGGCGCGCGGCAGGCAGCTCCGGCGGCAGGTGAAACGAAACGTTCCGCCGGCTAAACGGCCGCCGCAAGGTAACGACTTAACGAGTTTCAGGCGCTAGAGCGGACGCCTCATCGCCGCGGCCTTCGCTTCCTCCATGATCCAGCCGCGCCTCCGCCCCGCGGGATCGGAAAACTCGACGCGTTCGGGCCAGAGCAGGTGCAATGCCTTGCATAAGACAACATTTGCTGAAACCGTTTGAGCCATCGGGGCGGAGCCATTATACTGATGCCCGGGCATGTGTATCCAATGGCGACACAAATGGGCAAGACAGCGGCGCTTCGCATTCGAATCGAACCGGAATTGCACAAAAGATTCCTCGATACCTGCAAGGCGCGAGAGCTGCCGGCATCGCAGGTTTTGCGAGAGTTCATGAAACAATTCGTTTCCACCGACGAACGCATTCCGCAAGCGGACATTCTTCAGCAAACGAGGCAAACCGGTGTCGATTGAACAAAGGCCGGTCCCCGGCGACCTGCGGGAGATATGCCGAGAGATCGGAAAGTATGAAATCAGATCGATGCTGGATCACGGCACCACCGGCATCGTCTACGAGGGATACGACCCCGAGGTCGAACGCCGCGTCGCGATAAAAACGCTGCACCCGCATTTGCTGAAGGGCGGGGTGGGCGCCAGCCTGCTGCGGCGATTCAAGCGCGAGGCGATCTCGGCGGCAAGATGCCTGCACCCCAACATCGTCACCATGCTCGAGTACGGACAGCACCGCGAGCTGCCTTTCATCGTGATGGAGTACGTCGACGGGATTTCGGTGCAGCAGTTTATCGAGCTGCGCCGACGGCATAATCGCGGCATCGGCCTGAAACGCAGCCTCGGCATCATCTCGGGGGTGCTCGGCGCGCTGCACGCGGCGCACCAGCTCGACATCGTGCACCGCGACGTCAAGGCGTCCAATGTCTTGATTACGCGAGGCAGCGGCCAGGTCAAG
>CALJQI010000354.1 GCA_937980285.1 uncultured Gammaproteobacteria bacterium
CTGTCCTGCCCGGTCGGTTTCAAGAACGGCACCGACGGCGGGGTACAGGTAGCGATCGACGCCATGCGCGCCGCGCAGGGTTCGCATCACTTCATTTCGATTACCCTGCAAGGGCATTCGGCGATTTTCACGACCTCGGGCAACGAATATACCCACGTCATACTGCGCGGCGGCAGCGACAGGCCCAATTACGATCGCGTCAGTGTCGCCGACGCAACCGAAAGGCTGAAGGCAAGCGGGTTGAACCCGCGCCTGATGGTCGACTGCAGCCACGCCAACAGCCAAAAGAAATTTCACAAGCAGATCGAGGTGTGCCGCGACATAGTGCACCAGATCAAAACAGGGCAGGATAATATATTCGGCGTGATGATCGAATCCCACCTGGTCGAGGGCCGGCAGGATTTCAAGGTCGGCGCCGACCTCACCTACGGCCAGAGCATTACCGATGCCTGTATCGGCTGGGACGATTCCGAACTATTGTTACGTGAACTCGCTGCCGGCGTCAGGGCTAAACGGGATCTCGACTAGCCTCTGGGCAGATACCGCGCCACAATGGCAGGCAAATCCAGACGCAGCAAGACGGCCGCCAGGCCGTCGCGTAAAAATCCGCGCAAAAAGCCGGCTTCCGCCACGCCGCAGTATGGCAGGCGAAAAATAGCCGGCTACCTGCTGCTAGCGATGATCGCTGGCCTGGCTATTTACCTGGGTTATCTCAACCACTTGATCAATGCCCGTTTCGAGGGCGACACCTGGGCCCTGCCGTCGCGGGTTTACGCGCGCGCGCTGGAACTCTACCCGGGCCTGGCGTTGAGCCGCGAGCAACTCGAGTACGAACT
This sequence comes from uncultured Gammaproteobacteria bacterium, assembly GCA_937980285.1. Lineage (GTDB taxonomy): Bacteria > Pseudomonadota > Gammaproteobacteria. The sequence continues at coordinate 837 of CALJQI010000354.1, forward strand.
GGGATTGTCGAGTTACCTGCGGGTCGAAGCCGAGCCGCTGGCCGGTCAGTATCGCCGTCTGGGCGAATCGGTCGAGTTGCATGCGCGCGCCTTCGACTTTACCGATGAACGGCAACCGGCGCGTCTGTTACAGGTGTTTTTCGATCGCGGCAAGGTGTCCGCGCTGACCGATTCCCGCGGCGATGGCGATTTAAGGCTGTTTCGCCTGCCGCCGGTCATTATCGGCAGCTACTACCCCGACAACGGCGAGGATCGGCTGCTGCTGAACGAGGACGAAATCCCGCAGGCGCTGGTCGATGCGTTAATCGCGGTCGAGGACCGCAAGTTTTATCAGCACCACGGGCTCAGCCCGAAATCCATTGTGCGTGCCCTGCTGGCGAACCTGGAGGCGGGCAGGACGGTGCAGGGCGGCAGCACGTTGACCCAGCAACTGGCGAAGAACATGTTCCTGACCCCGGAAAAATCGCTGCTGAGAAAGATCAACGAGGCTTTCATGGCGCTGTTGCTCGAACTGCGCTTCAGCAAGCGCGCAATCATCACCGCTTACATCAACGAAGTGTTCCTGCTGCAACAGAATCGAATCGCGATTCACGGCTTTGCGCGCGCCAGTCGCATGCTGTTTCGACGCAGTGTCGAACACCTCGAGCCGCAGCACCTGGCGCTGCTGGTCGGTATGGTCAAGGGACCCTCGCGCTACAATCCGTTCAGGTCGCCCGAACAGGCCACGCTGCGCCGCAACCTGGTACTCAAGATCATGCTCGAACAGGGCTTGCTGGACGCGCAGGCCTATGCCGCGGCCTCGTCGGCACCGCTCGGTATCGTCAACCGCCTGCCGGGCGTCAATCCGTTTCCCGCCTATCTCGACCTGGTCAAGCGCCAGCTGCGATCGGGTTATTCCAGCGACGAACTGGCGAGACGGGGCCTGCGAGTATTCACCGCATTCGACCCGCTGCTGCAGCGTAACCTCGAAATCGGCCTGGCCAACGGCCTGCGGCGTTTCGAACAACCGGACCTGCAGGCCGCGGTAGTGATAACCGATTACCTCAGCGGCGACGTGCTGGCCATGGTTAGCGACCGCGAAACAGACTTTCCCGGATTCAACCGCGCGTTGATGGCGCAGCGCCCGATCGGTTCGCTGATCAAGCCGTTGCTGCTGTACAGCCTGCTGCAGGGAGACCTGACGCTTTCGAGCATGGTGCGTGACCAGCCGATTCGCATCCGCCAGTCGGACGGCAAGGTCTGGGAGCCGCGCAACTACGATCGCGAGCTACACGGGGAAACGAGCCTGTACCAGGCCTTTATCCGATCCTACAACCTGCCTTTCGTCGCCCTCGGCGTCGATGGCGGACTGGAGGCGCTGGCGCAAAATCTGGCCAAAATCAAGTTGTTGAAGCACGACGTGGTCTACCCGTCGATGCTGCTCGGCACCACTGAAATGTCGGCCTACGAGGTCGCGCAAATGTTCCAGGTAATCGCCAACAACGGCTATTTTACCCCGTTGACGACGATTCGCAGCGTCAGCGATCAGCAGCATCGCAGCCTCGAACGAGTGCCGCTGGAGTCGCACAAGCTGTTCGACCAGGCGCGCATGATCCAGGTACAGCGGGCGATGATCGGCGTTGCCGAATCCGGTACCGCGGCTGACCTGGGCGAGCGGTTTGGCGGGCGTAAAATCGCCGCCAAGACCGGCACCACAAACTCGGCGCGGGATTCATGGTTCGCCGGTTTTACGCAGCGCCTTTTGAGCGTGGTCTGGCTCGGCCGCGACGACAACCAGCCGATCAACCTGACAGGCGCATCGGGCGCCTTGCGGGTATGGTCGGATATCATGCAGCAGCAGGGCTTCGAATCCTTTCGCCTGAGCCGGGATGGCAGCCTGAAATGGCGTAACGTCAATCCGTTGAACGGCGGAATTGTCCAACAATCCTGCGCAAATGGTGTATTGTTACCG
>CALJQI010000355.1 GCA_937980285.1 uncultured Gammaproteobacteria bacterium
CTGCTCCCCGCCGAGGCGGCCGATACAGCCCATGCGGAAGCTGTCGGCGACCGTCAACTTGCCCGGATAAATGACGTATCCCTGGTCCTTGAGCCCGTCGTAAAAGGCGGCGAAATCGAAGGCCGCGTTGGTCGGCATGTGAAAGGTGACGATGATCGGCGCCTGCAGCTCGTCCGGCAGCAGGGTCTTGAACCCCATCTCCCGCATGCCGGCAACCAGCAGGTCGCAGTTTTCGCGATAACGCCCACCGCGGCCGGCGACGCCGCCCTCTTGCTGGTACTCGGTCAGCGCCTGGTCGAAAGCGAGCAATACGTGGGTCGGCGGGGTAAAACGCCACTGGCGATTCTTTTGCATCGCCCGCCATTGGTCGTAAAGATCGAGCACCAGCGACGGTGAATTGCCCTCGGTCTTTTCCAGCGCGCTCTCGCGCGCGATACAAAACCCCATGCCGGGCGCGCCTTCGAGGCACTTGTTGCTAGAGGCGACGACCGCGTCGAACTCGATTTCGCGCGCGTCCAGCGGCAACGCGCCGAATGCGCTCATGGAATCGATCAACAGGCTGCGACCGTGACGCGCGACGATGTCGGACACCTGCCTGATCGGATTCAGGATGCCCGAAGTGGTCTCGCAGTGCACCACCACGACGTGACTGATACTCGCATCGGCGTCGAGCGCGGCGTCGAGCGCGGAGGTATCGACGGGCACATCCTCGGCGGTTTCCTGGACCAGGTACTCGCGCCTGTAATAATCGCAAATCTTCGCGATACGCTGACCGTAGGCGCCGTTGATCAGAATCAGCAACTTGCCGTCGGCCGGCACGAAGTTACCGATCATGGCTTCGACCACGAAGGTGCCGCTGCCCTGCAGCGGAACGCTGACGTGCGTACCCTGACCGTTGACGATATCGACCAGGCGCTCGAGTATGCGCGCGTTGGTGTCGATGAAAGTGGCGTCGCGCGAGCCGTAATCGTGCAGCATCGCCTGCTTGACGCTCAGCGAAGTGGTCAGCGGGCCCGGAGTCAGTAGCCAGGGATCGCCGCTCGGCGTGGCGGCTGGGTCGTTGGTGTTGTCGGTCATGGATAAGCCTTTGCGATGTGGATTTGTTGCCATTTATACCGTTGATCAATACTATTCATCCAATCGATATAACAAATGCTTCAAATAGACTGTGCCGATATCACACGCCCATCTTCGATCGTTCAACGCGGTCGCCACCCACGGCAGCTTCACCCGCGCCGCGGAAATGCTCAACATCACCCAGCCGACGCTGTCCGGCCAGGTCAAGGAGCTCGAGGAGCGCTACGGCACCAAGCTGTTCGTACGTCACGGCCGGCGTATCGAGCTGACCGACATCGGCCGTTCGGCGTTCGGCATTACGCGGCTCATTTTCCGCCACGAACAGGAAGTCGAGCAGCTGCTGCAATCGGCACGCGCCCTGACCTCGGGAGAATTGCGCGTCGGCGCGGATTCGCCCTATCTTGTGACGCCGCTGCTGGCGCAGTTCCAGCGACTTTACCCGGGCATCCAGATTTCGATCCAGTACGGCAACTCGGAGCAATTGATGGCGTGGATCGAATCACGCCGCTGCGACGTCGCCTTCCTGGCAAGTGCGCCACAGGGCGACGAAAAGCTTTACTCGATACCGCTACCGCCGGACCGGCTGGTGGTTTTCGTCAGCCGCGACCACGACTGGGCCGAACGGCGTTCGGTGACGATCGAAGAACTGGTGACGCAGCGAATCGTGCTACGCGAAAAAGGCTCGCGTACGCGCGCGATATTCGAAGACGCGGTTGCCACGGCCGGCCTCGACCTGCAGGACGTCATGGAAATTGGCGGCCGCGAAGGGGTGCGCGAGGCGGTAGCGGCCGGCTTCGGCATCGGCATTGTCGCTGAAACCGAGTTGCGGGCGGACTCCAGGGTTCGAACTTTGCCGGTTAGCAACGCCAACCTGGCGCATGCCGAGTACGTGGTCAGCCTGCAGGAAATGCGTTCACTGCGCGTCAACGACGCCTTCCTCGACCTGGTCAGGACCAGCCTGCCGGCCACGAACGAATGACCACCTAAAACTGTCGGGGATACGTGTTTTCCAGCCCGCATATTGCATGAAAGCTGCTGTTCATGGCATCCCAACAGGTCACCACGAAACGGAGTTCGCAAAAGTGTATTTTTCAGGGATGAAAAATCCAAGCGCCCAGGGATGGGTTTACAGCGTCTTTTGCGAACTCCGTTTCGTGGTGACCGCCGAGCACATGTGAAATACGCGCGAGGAAGAACGACGCCCCTAGTATTTATAGAGCTGATCGATAGATGGCATATGTAATATCGATTTAACCTTATGCTGGTTAACTGTATATTGTGCACCCTGACTCCCGAATACTGGACTGGAAATGAGCTCGCAAAAAACAAGCGTTAGCGTCAATGGGCGCGAATACCAATGGCCGGACAAGCCCTGCGTGGTGGTTTGCATCGACGGTTCCGAACCGGACTACATCGAACAGGCGATCGAGGCCGGGGTAATGCCGTGGATGAAAAAAGTCGTGCAGCAGCAGGGCTGTGATCTGCGAGTCGACTGCGTGGTGCCGAGTTTCACCAACCCGAACAATATTTCCATCGTCACCGGCGTGCCGCCGGTGGTGCACGGCATCTGCGGCAACTTTTACTACGACAGGGCCAACGACCGTGAAGTCATGATGAACGAGCCCGAGCTGTTGCGCACGCCGACCATCTTCAAGGCCTTCCAGGACCAGGGCGCGAAGATTGCGGTCATCACCGCCAAGGACAAGCTGCGCCGCCTGCTCGGCAACGAGCTTGTCATGGGCAAGGACGGCGCGATCTGTTTCTCGTCGGAAAAATCGGACCAGGTTACGCTCGAGGAAAACGGTATCGACAACGTGCTCGACATGGTCGGCATGGAAGTGCCGTCGGTTTACAGCGCCGAGTTGTCCGAGTTCATCTTCGCCGCCGGCGTCAAACTGATGGAGTCGGTACGCCCCGACCTGATGTACCTGTCGACCACCGACTACATTCAGCACAAGTTCGCCCCGGGCAGCGACGGCGCCAACTCGTTTTACGCGATGATGGACAAGTACTGGGCGCAACTCGACGAACTCGGCGCGGTGATCGCGCTGACCGCCGACCACGGCATGAACGCCAAGCACGACGACGCCGGCGAGCCCAACATCATTTACCTGCAGGACGAAATGGATCGCCTGCTGTCGCCCGCTGCCGCGCGCGTGATCCTGCCGATCACCGATCCCTACGTGGTGCATCACGGCGCGCTCGGCTCCTACGCCACCGTTTACCTGCCCGACGACGCCGATGTCGATCAGCTGAAAATGCAGCTCGCCGATATCGACGGCATCGACGCGGTTTACGACAACCAGGAAGGTTGTGCGCGCTTTGACCTGGCGCAGGATCGCATGGGCGACCTTATCCTGGTGTCGAGCAAGCACGTCGTTATCGGCACCACCGCCGATCGCCACGACCTGTCCGGGCTCGACGTGCCGCTGCGCTCGCACGGCGGCGTCACCGAGCAGGTGGTGCCGCTGATCGTAAGCCAGCCGGTGAGCGGGCTCGAGCAGGGCCAGCTGCACAACTACGACGCCTTCAACGTCGCGCTCAACCACGCGCGCCAATAGTTAACAGTTTCGGGAACTCCGTTATGACCAACAGACACGAAAAAATGCGCATCGCCGGCAAACTGGTCGATGGCGATACCGGCAAGAACATCGATGTTCTCAATCCCTATAACGGCGAAGTCGTCGGCACCGTGCCGCGCGCCAGCCGCGCGCAGATTGCCGGCGCCTTCGAAAT
>CALJQI010000356.1 GCA_937980285.1 uncultured Gammaproteobacteria bacterium
CAGCAGTGACTCACTGCCTCGATTTTGTGACACTGGTCGACGAGCTGGCGGACATGCAACGGCAAGCTGTCGGCATGGTTGATGAATTACTGATGGAATCGATCGACAATGCCGGCAATAGCAATCATTTTTTCATCCGCAGCGGCTGGCAGCCGGAAAAGGCCGTCGGCGCCAAGGTCATCACCGTGTTCCCGCGCAACAACCAAAAACGCGACTGGCCTTCGATCCAGGCGGTTTACGTCCTCTTCGAAGGCGTCAACGGCAGCCCGATCGCCTGCCTCGACGGCACCGCGCTGACCTGGCTCAAGACTGCCGGCGACTCGGCGCTGGGCAGCAAGCTGTTATCGCGCGAGAATATCGAATCCATGCTGATGATCGGCGCCGGGCAAATGGCGCCGCACCTGGTCAGCGCTCATTGCGAGGTTCGCCCGTCGTTGAAACGCGTGCAGGTTTGGAACCGCAGCAGCGATAAGGCGCAGCAACTATGCGAGCGGCTGGCGACGCGCTTTCCCGGCATCGACTTCAGCACCGTCGACGATATCGAATCCGGCGCCAGGCAGGCCGACCTGATCTGTTCGGCGATCGGCTGCAATCAGCCCGTCATCGAGGGCGCCTGGCTCAAGCCCGGCGCGCATGTCGATCTGGTCGGCGCCTACACCGCCGATATGCGCGAGGCCGACGACGAAGTCCTGAGCCGCGGCTCGCTGTTTGTCGATGCCCGCGAAACCACCATCAACCATATCGGCGAACTGACGATCCCGCTGGCCGCGGGCGTCATCAGCGAAGCCGACGTGCTCGCCGACTTTTCCGACCTGTGCCAGCGGCGGCACAGCGGACGCCAGAGCGATGACGAAATCACGGTGTTCAAGAACGGCGGCGGCGGCCACCTCGACCTGATGTGCGCCAGGATTCTGCACCAGCATTGCCAGGCATCATGAACCAGTCGGAAATCAGCCTCGAAGATATCAGGGCCGCGCGCGAGCGGATTGCAGCGCATATCGTACCCTTGCGTATCACCCCTTCGGCTTCGTTATCGCAACAATTCGACAAGGACATACTGCTGGCGCACGAATACCTGCAGACTACCGGCGCTTTCAAACTGCGCGGCGCGATGAACTCGGTGCTGCAGCTCGAACCCGGCACCACCGGGGTAACTGCGGTTTCGACCGGCAACCACGGCCGCGCGCTGGCCTGGTCGGCACGCCAGGCCGGTGTCCCCTGCATCATCTGCATGTCGCAGCTGGTGCCGCAAAACAAACTCGAAGGGATTCGCGCCCTCGGCGCCGAGACCCGCATCGTCGGCAAATCCCAGGACGAGGCCGAGGTCGAAGCCAGACGCCTGGTCGAGGAGGACGGCTATACGATGATTCCGCCGTTCGAACATCCTCACGTCATCGCCGGCCAGGGCACGCTCGGCCTGGAAATGCTCGAGCAGGTGCCCGACCTCGATACGGTGCTGGTACAGCTCTCAGGCGGCGGCCTGATTTCCGGTATCGCGCTGGCGATCAAATCGCAAAAGCCCGACGTGCGCATTATCGGCATTTCGATGGAGCGCGGCTGCGCGATGTACGCCTCGCAGCAAGCTGGATACCCGGTAGAGGTCGAGGAGTTACCGACGCTTGCCGATTCGCTCGGCGGCGGTATCGGTCTCGACAATCGGCTGACCTTCGGCATCGTGCGTGACCAGGTCGACCAGTTGGTCTTACTCAGCGAGGAAGAAATTGCCGACGGCATTCGTCACGCCTATTTCGAGGAACAGGTGATCGTCGAAGGCGGCGGCGCGGTCGGCATCGGCGCATTGCTCGCGCGCAAGGTCGAACCCGGCGAGAAGACCATCGTCCTGCTCAGCGGCAGGAACATCGACATGGAACTGCACCGCAAGATCGTCAATCACGAGGATTACCAGCGCTGATGCCGGACATTCGCATACTCACCGAATCAGAACTACGCAGCCAGATCCAGCTCGATCTGGATGCGGTCGAATGCATCGAGAACGCGTTCCACGCGCTCGCCACCAAGGCGGTGGTGATGCCGCCGATCATGCGCCTCGACATCATCGACAACAATGGCGAGATCGACGTCAAGACTGCTTATATACCGGGCGTCGACAGTCTCGCGATCAAGATCAGCCCCGGTTTCTTCGACAACCCCAGCCTGGGGCTGCCCAGCGTCAACGGTTTGATGGTGCTGTTCAGCACGCGCACCGGCCTGGTCGAGGGCCTGCTGCTGGATAACGGTTACCTGACCGACGTGCGTACCGCGGCCGCCGGCGCGGTTGCGGCCAAGTACCTGGCCAGAGCCGACAGCCGCAGCGCCGCCATTCTCGGCGCCGGCGTGCAGGCGGCACTGCAGCTCGAAGCGCTGACCCTGGTGCGCGATATCGAGTCGGCCACCATCTGGGCGCGCGATTTCGCCAGGGCCGAAGCCAGCGCGGTAAAACTGCGCCAGCGGCTGGGCATCGACGTCAGGGCCTGCGGCGATGTCGCCAGCGCAACCGAAGACGCCGATATTATCGTCACCACCACGCCTTCGACCGCGCCGATACTGATGGCGGAACAGCTCAGGCCGGGGCAGCATGTGACCGCGATGGGTTCCGACTCCGAACACAAGAATGAAATCGATCCCCAGGTTTTCACCCGGAACATCTCGTATTTTTGCGATCGGCTGTCGCAGGTCAGGGTGCTGGGCGAACTGCACCACGCCATCGACCGGCAGTTGGTAACGCCCACGGCGGAGTTCGCCGAACTCGGCCAGGTGATTTCGCAACAGCGGCCCGGGCGCAGGGATACCGATGAAATAACCCTCTGCGACCTGACCGGTACCGGCATACAGGACACCGCGATCGCCACCCTCGCTTTTCAGCGCTGCCAGGCCGGACAGGCCGGCACCAACATAGTCACCTAGAGAAGATTTAACATGCCCAAAGACGCCAAGCTCAATTTCTCGCTGGCCGAGTACGAACAACGCTTAAGCAAAACCCGGGCCGCCATGGCCGCGAAAAACATCGATTGCCTGATCGTGGTCGATCCTTCCAACATGGCCTGGCTCAGCGGTTACGACGGCTGGTCCTTTTATACGCACCAGTGCCTCATCGTACAGCACGACGCCGAGCCCATCTGGTGGGGTCGCGGCATCGACGCGCCGGGCGCGGTACGCACGACCTGGCTCGATGCGGAAAACATCCTCAGCTACCCCGACCATTTCGTGCAATCCGATGTTTGCCATCCGATGGATCACCTGTCCGGACTACTGCGGGAAATGCAACTCGACCGCGGTTCGGTCGGCGTGGAGATGGAGAATTATTACTTCACCGCGGCCGCCTTTCGCTCGCTGCAGACGCAACTGCCCGGGGCGACGCTGATCGACGCTACCGCGCTGGTCAACTGGCAGCGAATCGTCAAATCGGAGCAGGAACTGGTATACATGCGCAGCGCGGCGCGCATCGTCGAAAACATGCACGCCCGCATTTATGAAATTATCGAACCGGGGCTGGCCAAGAACCAGCTGGCGGCGGAGATTTTCCATAGCGGCATCGCCGGCAAGGATGAACACTGGGGCGACTACCCGGCGATCCTGCCGCTGTTGCCGACCGGCATGGACGCGACCGCGGCCCATCTGACCTGGGACGATTCGAAGCTGAAGCCGGGCGACATCACCTTCTTCGAAATCGCCGGCTGTCACCGGCGCTACCACTGCCCGTTGTCGCGCACGATTTCACTCGGCAAGCCGCCGCAGAAATACCTCGATGCAGAAAAGGCCGTGCTCGACGCGATGCATGCCGGACTCGACAACGCCAGGCCCGGCAAGCGCTGCGAAGACGTCGCCATCGCGTTTTTCGACACCCTGGAAAAGCACGGCTTCAAGAAGGAAAACCGCACCGGCTACTCGATCGGCCTGTCTTACCCGCCTGACTGGGGCGAGCGCACCATCAGCCTGCGGCGCGGCGATAAAACCGAGCTGCAGTCGAACATGACCTTTCATTTCATGCCCGCGCTGTGGCTTGACGACGGCGGCCTCGAAATAACCGAATCGGTGGTGATAACAGACTCGGGTTACGAGAGCCTGGCCAATGTCGAACAACGCTTACTGGTGAAATAGTCATGGCAAATCCGATTTCAGCGAGCATAGACTTCGAACGCGACGGCCTGCAGCACGGCTTTCTGCAAATCCCGCATTCGCGCAACGATTCCGCCTGGGGCTCGATCATGCTGCCGATCAGCTACGCCAAAAACGGCGACGGCGCGGGCGCGATCCTGACCGGCGCCAATCACGGCGAAGAGTACGAAGGCCCGATCGCCCTGCAGCAGCTGGCCAACAGCATCGATGTCGACAAGGTTCGCGGGCGCGTCATTATCATGCCGATGATGAACTATCCCGCGTTCCAGGCCGCGACCCGGGTCTCGCCCATCGACCAGCTCAACATGAACCGGATCTTCCCGGGCGACGCCTCCGGCACGGTTACCCGTCAGATCGCCGACTATATAACCCGCAGTTTGCTGCCGATGTGCGACTATGTACTCGATATCCATTCCGGCGGCAAAACGCTCGAGTTTCTACCCTTTGCCGCCTACCACGAACTCGAAGACAAGACCCAGCAGGCGGCCTGCGAGGCGGCGACCCGCGCCTTTGCCGCGCCCTACTTCCTGAGCCTGATCGAAATCGACGCCGGCGGCATGTACGACACCCAGGCCGAGGCCATGGGCAAGGTTTTCGTCTCTACCGAACTCGGCGGCGGCGGTAGCGCAACCCCGCAAACCGCCGAGATTGCCAAACGCGGCGTGCATAACTTTCTGGTGCACGCCGGAATTCTCGACGCCAGCCCACGCGCCGCCGACCGGCCCGCGGTCAAGCTCGATATGCAGCAGGACAACGCCTACGTTTTTTCGCGACACAATGGCCTGCTCGAACCCTGCGTCAGTCTCGGCGACGCGGTGCAAAGCGGCGATCTGATCGCGCGCGTTTACAGCTGCGAACGAACTGGCGAAGATCCCGTCGAATACCATGCCAAAAGCGATGGTATAATCGTCGGACGTCATTACCCTTCCCTGATCAAGATCGGCGATTTCATGAATGTCATCGCCCGAGTCGTCCAGGAATAACCTCAACCTTTAAGGAAATCCAAATGAAATCTAAAGCACTTGTGCTATCCGCACTATTACTGGCACTGACTGCCTGTGAAAAGAAAGAATCTGCGCCCGCGGAAGTCAATCTCGCAACCGACGAAGACCGCTTCAGCTACGCGCTCGGCATGCTCGTCGGCGAACGCGTACTCAAGCAATACGGTGAGGTCGATTACCAGTTACTGCTGGCCGGAATGAGAGCGCAGCACCAGGATCAGGCTACCCTGCTGACCCTCGAGGAAGCGGGCGATTCGCTCAACGCGCATTCAGAGAAACAGTTTGCCGAGCAATCCGCCGGCAACCGCAAACGCGGCGAAGATTACCTGAAGTCCAACTCCGAGAAAGATGGCGTGCAGGTAACCGAATCAGGACTGCAGTACTCCGTACTTACACCAGCCGACGGCCCCAAGCCGAAGGCGACTGACGAGGTCACGGTACACTACCGCGGCACCCTGATCGACGGCACCGAGTTCGACAGTTCCTATTCACGCGGCGCGCCGACCAGCTTCACGCTGAACCAGGTAATCCCCGGCTGGACCGAAGGCCTGCAGCTGATGAGCATTGGCGCCAAGTATCAATTCGTCATCCCATACAGCCTGGGTTACGGTGAACGCGGCGCCGGCGGCCAGATCGGACCTTTCGAAACCCTGATATTCGAAGTCGAGCTCATCGATATCAAGTCCTGACCCGTTTAAGGCGGGTCGGCGGGCCGGGATAAGCGGGCATGCCAAACCAGGCAGTGTTGTTGCGCGTGGCGCCGCTGCTGTTCGTGTCGCTGTGGAGCACCGGCTTCATCGCCGCCAGGTACAGCATGCACAACGCCGATCCGTTCGTATTCCTGTGCCTGCGGTTTTCGATTACGGCGCTTGCGCTGGTGCCGATACTGTTAATTGTCGGCGCCGCGCTGCCGCGCCGGATCTGGTCGTTTCGCCACGACATGGTCACCGGGGTGCTGGTTCATTGCGGCTACCTCGGTTATCTGTTCTGGCCGATCAAGAACGGCGTGCCCACGGGAATCGTGGCCATCATCATCGGCGTGCAGCCGATACTGACGATGACTCTGGCGACGCTGTATATCGGCGAGCATCTCGACTCGCGCAAGCTCGCCGGCCTGGTGATCGGCTTTGTCGGCATCAGCGTCGTCATCATCGGCAAGTACGGCATCGGCCTGGGATTGAACGGCGGCCTGGATCCGCTCGATCTGCTGATGTGCCTGGTCAGCCTGTTTTCGATGGCGACCGGGGTGTTTTATCAAAAGAAGTTCTGTGATCAGTCGCAGCTGTTGCCGGGTACGCTGATGCAGTATGTCGCCGGTTCGCTGGCAACCGCCGGCTTCGCCCTGCTTTACGGCGAAACCTGGGCCATCGACTGGACGCCGACTTTCGCGCTGGCGCTGACCTGGCAGGTTCTCGGATTGTCGCTGGGCGCGGTTCTGCTGTTGATGTATATCATCAGGAACGGCGAGGCGGGCCGCATTTCCAGCATGTTTTACCTGGTGCCGCCGCTGGTCGTGATCGAGGCGCATTTCCTGTTCGGCGAAACCCTCGGCCTGCTGTCGATCGGCGGCATGCTGGTTTGTCTGGTCGGGGTCCTGATCGTCAGCCGCTCGGCGCGCACGGTCAAAGCCTGAGCAATTGCTATAATCGGTTAAAAGCAAACCGGTTTCCGACCATGAAAATTCTTTCGCCACTGATCTCCGGCCTGTTGTTGCTGCTGTTGACGATAAGCCCTGTTACGCAGGCCGACCTGTACAAGTGGGTCGACGAGAATGGCAAGATCCATTACGGCGACAGCCCGCCCGATAACGCCAAACTCAAAAAAATCACCGGCAAGGTCAGCAGCTTCAGCTCGGTCAGCGTGGAACCCTTCGTCTACGATCCAGAACTTGTTACCCGGCGTAAAAATTCAAAATCGGTCATCATGTACTCGACCAGCTGGTGCGGATACTGCAAGAAAGCGGCGCGACACTTCAGGCAAAAGAAAATCCCGTTTACCGAGTACGATATCGAAAAGTCGGCCCGCGCGGCGCGCGAGTACAAGAAGTTACGCGGGCGCGGCGTGCCGGTCATACTCATCGGCGACCGCCGCATGAACGGTTTTGACGCCAGGACCTTCGACCGGATTTACTACGGCAAATCCTGAGCCGGCGACCCGGTTTCCGAGTTCCGCGCTGCAGTCGGAAAGAGTACGAAAAAGGGCTCCCGAAGGAGCCCTTTAATATCGAGTTAGATGGTCGGAGAGGCAGGATTCGAACCTGCGACCCCCTGACCCCGAGACAGGTGCGCTACCAGGCTGCGCCACACTCCGACCGAAGCCGCGATTCTACAGCAGAACGGCGACCTCGACTAGCCCGGATAACGAACGCTCACGGTTGACCGGCTTGATCAGGGATTACTGACGCAAAAAGCTCGAATTCAAGTCCGTTTCTCCAATTTCGAGTTCATACCGACAAACCTCAATCCCGAGGATTCCGGCCCTGCGGGTTTCAGGCCGCGGGATGCCGATGATTCGGCCGCTAGGTCCGTTGCGCCAGCAGCTTGAGCTGAAACAGCGTATTGCGTTCCTCTTCCTCGAGCGTGGCCTCGACGTATGCGATGGTGCGTTCGAAACGCGGAATCACGTTGTACTTTAGCGCGTTGACCCGTTTCTGGGTTTTGCGCTGTTCTTCCAGCAGTCGCCACAGGGCGGTTTCGACCTCGGCCAGTTGAGCCGCCCTGACGATCATGTCGGCGAAGCTTGAACGGGTTTCATCGAGACTGGCATCGGTGGCGAGGAATCCAACCGGCAACAGCGGCAGTTTCTTAATCTCCACCGACGGATACTGCACGCTCATGTTACGCCGCGGCAGCACCTTCGCCTCCACTGCCAGCGGCATGCCGATGGACAATTGCCGAAGCCGGTGGCTGCCCATGCGCATCTGGGTCACGCTCAGCCAGCGGTAGGCGGTCGACATCGCCTCGCGGGTGGAAGCATTCAATCGCCGGTACTCGGCCAGCTTCTCGTAGACCAGCCGCGTCAACAGTTCGCGTTTGCGTTCGAGCAGGCGGTATCCCTCGTTGAGAAATTCTAGCCGGCGTTTCAAGTCCAGCAGCGAACTCTTGGTCGGCGGGATGTTGAGCCGATCCCGCATCAGGAGTCGCCGTCCCAGCTGTGGTACTTGCGCAAGTCTTCCTCGCTGACGCGGCTCAAAGCGCTCGGCGGTAGCAGGGACAGTAACTCCCAGGCCAGGTCGAGGGTTTCGATGATGTTGCGCTCCTCGTCAGCGCCCTGGCGCACGAAATCCTCCTCGAATCGATCGGCGAAATCGAGATATCTCCGATCGCGCTCCGACAATTCTTCCGAACCGATGATCGAGGCCAGGTTTCTCGCCTCCAGCGCCCTCGTGTAGGAAGCGTATAGCTGGCTCGCCACGCGCGGATGATCCTCGCGGGTATCGTCCTTGCCGATGCCGTCCTTCATCAGGCGTGACAATGACGGCGGCACGTTGACCGGCGGGTAAACCGACTTGCCGTGCAACTCCCGGCTCAATACGATCTGACCCTCGGTAATATAGCCGCTGAGGTCGGGAATCGGATGCGTGATATCGTCGCTCGGCATCGATAGAATCGGGATCATCGTGATCGACCCGTGACGATCGCGCAATCGGCCGGCGCGCTCGTAAATTTCAGCCAGGTCGGAGTAAAGATATCCGGGATAACCCTTTCTCGACGGCACATCGCCCTTTTCGGTCGCCACTTCGCGCAGCGCTTCGGCGTAGTTGGTCATGTCGGTAATCACCACCAGTACGTGATGATCGAGCTCGTAGGCGAGATACTCGGCCGCGGTCAGCGCCGTGCGCGGCAAAATCAGGCGCTCCATCGGCGGATCGTTGGCCAGGTTGATGAACATGACGACGTTGCGCAGCACGCCGCTGGATTCGAACTCCTGCTCGAAAAATCGCGCATCCGAAAACGAAACGCCCATGGCGGCAAATACGATGACGAAATTGGAACTGTCTCCGGGCAACCTGGCCTGGCGCACGATTTGCGCCGCCAGCCGGTTATGCGGTAAACCCGAGCCCGAGAACACCGGCAGTTTCTGACCCCGCACCAGCGAGTTGAGCCCGTCGATGGTGGAGATACCGGTCTGAATGAATTCACGCGGGTAGGCGCGCGCCGCCGGGTTGACCGGCGCGCCGTTGACATTGCGCCGCAGGCTGGAAATGATCGGCGGACGGTCGTCGCGCGGCTCGCCGATGCCGTTGAAATTTCGCCCCAGCAAATCGGGCGACAGCGCCAGTTCGAAGGGCTGGTCGAGGAACCGCACCCAGGTATTCTCCAGGTCCAGGTTATCCGTGCCTTCGAACACCTGGACCAGCACCACATCCCTGGAGGTACGGATCACCTGCCCGTTTCGCCGGCGCCCGTCCTTGTCGCGTATTACCACGCGATCGCCCAGCGCCACGTCCTCGACAGCCTTGAGATACATCAGCGCGCCGTGGATCGAGCTGACCCTGCGGTACTCGAGATCGCTCATGACGCCGCCCCCTGGTGGTTGCTGTACTCCGCGCGCAGGCTGTCGAAGCGCCGTCGAATCTTTTGCGCATAATCCGCCAGCGGCGATAAATCGTCGTTAGCGACGGTCGACTTGAGCCGTTTCAGCTCAGCGCCGAACTCGAGCTCGATCAACTGCTCGACCGGCACGCCGAGGCCGATCAGTTCACTGCCGCCGTGGTGATACTGCAGCATCAGGTCGAGCAACTGAAACTGCTTTTGCGGCGAACAATAGCTGTCGATGGGATCCAGCGCGCTTTGCTGTAGTACCGCTTCCTTGATCAGGCCCGAGCTTTCCAGCACCCACCGCTGCTTCGACGACAGCGCTTCCGGCCCGACCAGGTTGACGATGCGTTCAAGCTCGTCAGCTTCCGCCAGCAGCGCCAAAGCCTGCTGGCGCCGCAGCCCCCATTGCGGGCTGACGTTTTCGGCCCACCAGATGGCGGCGCGCTCGGAGTAATCGGTAAAACTTTCCAGCCAGGATACCGCCGGGTAGTGACGCGCGTCGGCAAGCGGTTTCGACAACGCCCAGAAGGTGCGGATAATTTCCTTGGTATGGCTGGTCACCGGTTCCGAAAAATCCCCGCCCGGCGGTGAAACGGCGCCGATCAGGCTCACCGAACCAGCCGCACCGGCGAGCGTGTTGACGGTACCGGCGCGTTCGTAAAATGCCGCCAGCCGCGACGCCAGGTAAGCCGGGTAACCCTCTTCCACCGGCATTTGCCCGAGCCGTCCGGCGACCTCGCGCAGGGCCTCGGCCCAGCGGCTGGTCGAGTCCGCCACCATGACCACGTCGTATCCCTGGTCGCGGTAGTACTCCGCCATGGTGACGCCGACGTAAATGCTGGCCTCGCGCGCCACCACCGGCATGTTCGAGGTATTGGCGACCAGGAATGTGCGCTCCATCAACGAACGCCCGCTGTGCGGGTCGATGAGTTCGGGAAAAGTTTGCAGGATCTCGACCAGTTCATTGCCACGCTCGCCGCAACCGACGTAGAGCACGATATCGGCGTTGGCCCAGCGCGCGATTTGCTGTTGCACGATTGTCTTGCCCGCGCCGAAGGGGCCCGGCACGGCCGCCTTGCCGCCCTTGAGCATGGGGAAAAAAGTGTCGAG
>CALJQI010000357.1 GCA_937980285.1 uncultured Gammaproteobacteria bacterium
AACGAGATTCGAAATACCTATCAGCACGAGCATTCAGAGAACAGGGTTCCGCAATGGGCGGAACAGGAACGTGAACGACACACCGAGAGAAACCGATTTGAAAAACATCTGGCCGATGATCAAGTCGGAGGGTTCAAACTCAAAGCACAAGACCGATATCAAAACCGGGAGCGACACCAGAACAATCGGGGCAGCGGCGATTTTGGCCGTTCAGGCTCTTCCGGACGCGGGGTTGCCGGTGCTTCATCAGGCTCAGGTAGAGGATCCGGCGGAAGGCGTTAATAGCCATCGCCTGGATGGCACAGGGAAGTGCCTTTCTACGCCGGCCCGCGAGGCACCCGCTATCAAAATATACGAGATTCAGACACGACATCCCTCTGCACGAAAAAACGCCGCCAGCGCGGCATGATTATCTTTTACCTGACGGGGGTTACGAGATATCGTTTGTCTGCGCTTGACCGCTTTTCCAAAACAGGAACATCCCGATACTGAAAAACTACCGGCATGCAGAACCACAATCCCGGCCTGGTATACACTGGACCAATGGGCAACGAGCCTTTATTCTTCGCGCTCCAGTAAAAACCTTAAGCGAGCAGGTCAGGCCATTGCCCGAATGACAAGCAGCAGCGCAACAATGATCTCGACGGACGATCCGCCGCCATTCACCATTATCAATCCAGAGGGCAAGGCCCCGGTACTGGTGGTTGGCGATCATGCCAGCAACGTGATGCCGAAGGCACTGGGCAATCTCGGCCTCGACCAGGCCGCGCTGGGACAGCATATCGCCTACGACATCGGCACCCGCAAGCTGGTCAACCACCTGTCGCAGCACCTCGACGCGCCTGCCGTGCTGGCGGGTTACTCGCGGCTGGTGATCGACCTCAATCGCAGTCTCGAGGATGAAAGCCTGATGCCGGAAGTAAGCGACGAAACGCCCATCCCGGGCAATCAGAATATGTCCGTCGAGCATCGCAACCTGCGCATACACAGCTTTTACACGCCCTATCGCAAGGCGATCGACGGCATGCTGCATGGCTTCAGGGAGCGGGGTATCGTCCCGGCATTCATCGCGATTCACAGTTTTACGCCGCAGATGGCGGGCTTCGAACGCCCCTGGCATGTAGGCGTGCTGTGGGACAAGGATCCGCGCATCCCGCTGCCGCTCATGCAGAACCTGCGCGCGCACCCCGATGGCTACAACATCGGCGACAACGAACCCTACTCCGGCAAACACCCCGCGGACTACACCATCGACCACCATGCCGAAGCCTCCGGCATTCCGCATGTTTCGATCGAGATACGCCAGGACCTGGTCGATACCGAGGAAGGCGCTGAACGCTGGGCGACGATCCTGGACGACGCCCTGCGTGACATCCTCGCGGATCCTGAACTGTACCAGGTCTGGCAGTCGATTTAACAAACGACCGACGCGCCGTCAAAAACCTCCGATACGGCTCGAACTTACAGACGCGCTATTTTTCGAGTTGGTAGCGCTTCATTTTTTGCCACAGGTTTTTTCGCGAGATGCCAAGCGCCGTCGCGGCCTGGGTTATTTTATGATCGTTCTCGGCCAGTGCGGCCAGTATGGCCCTGCGTTCGGCGTCTTCGATGGATTGCTTGAGCGTGGTAGCGCCAGCATCGTCGGTTTCGCTGTCGTCAAGCACCAGCTCGGCCGGGCTTATCCAGGGCGCATCGCACAAAGCCACCGCTCTTTCGATGATGTTCTTGAGCTCGCGCACGTTCCCGGGGAAGGTCATCGACAGAAGCTGTGACTCTGCCTCCTGTGACAATCCTTTTATCCCGCTGCCTGTCATGGCAGCCTGCTGGCTGACGAATATCCTGGCCAGATAGACGATGTCCTCGCGGCGTTCGCGCAACGGGGGAATACCCAGGTGAATGACATTTAAGCGCCAATACAGGTCAGACCTGAATTCATGACGCTCGATAGACTCGACCAGGTCCACCTGGGTAGCCGCGATAATCCTGACGTCGAGGGCGATGGATTCGACCCCGCCCACGCGTTCGAACTCGCGCTCCTGCAGTACGCGTAACAGCTTGACCTGAATTTCCGGCGACACCTCGGCGATCTCATCGAGAAATATGGTGCCGCCCTGGGCCTGTTCGAAACGGCCAATGCGCTGCTTGAAGGCGCCGGTAAACGCCCCTTTCTCGTGGCCGAAGAGTTCGCTTTCGATCAGGGTCGGCGACAGCGCGGCGCAGTTCACCTTCACCATGGGTCCCTGCCTGCGCATGCTGTTATTGTGGATCAGGGTCGCCACCACTTCCTTGCCGGCGCCCGATTCTCCGGTGATCAGAACGGAGCTGTCGCTGTCGCGCAGCCGCGCTACCAGGCGCTCGATCTTGCGCATCGAAGCGCTCTTACCGAGCCGTCCGGCGCCGGCCTTGAAATTGTCATCGTCATCGGCCCCGCCCATCGTCAGGTGGGTGTCGGCTATACTGGAGAGGTGATACTCGACCTTGCTGATAAAGTCGCTGATGTCGAACGGCTTGGTCAGGTAATCGAGCGCGCCGGCCTTGACCAGCTCGACCGCGTCCGAAATATCGCCGTAGGCCGTCATCAGAATTACCGGGGTACCCGGGAAGCGGCCGGCAATCTCGCCGAACAGCTCGATCCCGCTTCCGTCCGGCAGACGGATATCGGTCACTACCAGGTCGATATCGCCTTTTTCCAGTTCTTTACGCGCGCCTGACAAATCGCCGACGGCGCGCACCGGGATGTTTTCCAGGCGCAGCCTGTCTTCCAGCGACAGGCGCATGATCTCGTCGTCCTCGACCAGCAGCAGGCAGTAATCGGCTAAATCGCCGGCTTCCCTGACCTGCCCTGACTGCGCCTGCATCAGGCGGCCTTCGCCCTGGCTACCGGCACCGAAACATGAAAGGTCGTACCCTGCCCTTCCTCGCTCTCTACCTCGATGATGCCTTCCAGATTCTGGGTCAGGCGATAAACCACCCATAAACCCAGCCCGGTACCGTTCGACTTGGTGGTGAAAAACGGGTCGAACAGCTGGTTCCTGATGGCGGCCGAAATTCCGGGACCATTGTCTTCGACTTCAATCGTCAGATACGACCCCTTCTGATACATTCTGCAATGGATGACGCCGCCGTCTGTAAGCACCTCGACCGCGTTTCTCAGCAGGTTATAAACTATTTGCTCCAGTTTGCCCGATATGCTGAGATTCCTGTCGGCCTGATTTTCCCAGACGATTTTTATGTCGCGTTCGGCTATTTCGGCTTTTATCAAATCGCGCAGCTTATCGATATGATCGATACCCACCATTTCGTCGCCCTCTTCGATGCGCAGCCCGACAAGCAGGTTGTGCACGATTTCCTTGATTCGGTGCAAACCCTGATCGATTACCGGTAAATAGCGTTCAAAAAGCGCCTTGTCGTTCGGGTGTTTACGCAGGGTGTCGATGCAGTTCAGCAGACCCGCAAGGGGGTTGTTGACCTCGTGCGCGACGCCCGCCGTAATGCGGCCGAGCGCAACCAGCTTTTCACTCATCGCGACCTCTTCCTCGAGCATCTTTTTCTCTGCCAGCTCCACCATGATTTGATTAAAAGTGACGCTCAAGCGGCCTATCTCATCCTTTCCCTTGATCGAAATCGGGGAAAAGTCGGTCATTTCTCCACGGCCCACCGCTTCCAGCCCCTGGGTGACCGCCGTTAACGGCTTGACCATGTGCCTCGAAACCAGCGTGCCCAGCGCGCTACCGATGATGACGAAACACAACACCAGCGCGAGCACAATGAGCGCCGAGGTTTTGGCCTTTTCATACAGGCGGGCGACCGACAGCCGAACCCGCACCACGCCGAGGTATTTCTGATCGGAGAATATCGGGATGACACCTTCCTGAAAGCCGGCCTGGTTAAAGCCGCCGCTGCTAAATACGACCGGCTTGCGGGCACCCATCGCCTGCCCGTAAAGATCCATTTCAAGCTCGTTTTCGGGGCTGAAGCGCAGGCCCATTGGATTTTTCGCGGGATTGGTATGCGCCTGAACCCTGCCTTCGGCGTCGAGTATCATCGCCGAAATAATTTCATTGCTTCCGGATCTTAAATTTTTAAGCCCCAGGTAGAGTGACCAGAAATCCTTGCGCACTATCGCCTTCGGTGCCGTGATGGCAACCGACTCGGACAGCAACAGCGCTTTCTCGCCCAGCACTTCATGCGCGCGCGTCCAGTCCTGTATCACCATGACGGTACCGATCATGAAACCCACGGCGGTCACCACGGCGGTGATCGTCAGCGAAAGTTTTATCGCCAGCGGCCAGGATTTAGGATTCAGATTCGGCATTGCCATAGACCCATCATTCGGCTAACTGTACTTGAAAATTCGCGTCATCGATTTGAACCCTGTTTGCCATCGCCCTGATATCGTTGAACAGCGAATCCGAATAATCACCGAAACCATCGAGTTTGAGCTGGGACAGCAACGACTGGCCGGCGCTATCCCGGCTCATGTTCTCGAGCGTATTTTTCATCAACTCCACCGTTACCTGGTCCAGGCCCGAACGGGCCACGATCGGGGGAAATCCGAAACTCGGTGACTTTTTTATGATCCGGGTTTTTTCGGTCATTTCGGGGCTGTAACTGGCGAGGTACTCCCATATGTAGGAATCAACCGCTCCGCCGTCGGCAAACTGTTCGGAAACGGCTTGCACGGTTTCGGCATGGTTGAAGGTGAAAAAGGTCTGCCTGAAATAGCTTTCGGGGCGCTCTTCCCGCGCCACCATCAGATCCAGCGGATAGAGAAATCCGGAATTCGAGTCCGGATCGGAAAAAGCGAATATTTTGCCCTTCAGGTCGCTGAAGCGCTTATAGGGACTGTTGTGCGGAACGATGATATACGAATGGTAGCGTGGCGCCCCCCGGTAAACCGGCACGGTTAACAGCTGAACCGTTTCCGGATCCCGCTTCTGCACGTAAGGAAAACCGCAAATCCAGGCGAAATCGACGGCACCCGAATTTAACAAATCCATTACCTCGCGATAGGATTTTCTGAGCACCAGTTCGACCTCGCGGTCCATTTTCGCCGCCAGGTAATCACTCCACTGATCGAGAAATCTGAGGTTTTCGGTCACCACCACCGCCGTCAGGCCGAAACGAATCGGCGGATCCGCAGCAACTGCGAAGCCTGGTGTCGTTGCCAATGCCAGAAACAGGCATATCAGCCTGGCGCTTTTAAGGCAAACATTCAGGGATATCATTCGGTAACCTCGGTTTCTAAAAAATCGTTTCCCGCGCGCTGACGTAATCTCCTTTGGTAAGTACCGGGGCTTCACAATCCAGGTTCGGCCACCGCGACAATAAGAAGCCGCATTTAAACATGCAATTATTAATCCCTTTTCCCGCAATGTGCTGCGCTGGATCAATTAAAACGGTTTCCCTGGCCGTCGATGTTACCCATCGGTAACCCGCTGGCCTCAATCGATGTCCTAAGCGCCTGAAATCAATACGGTAATCACAGCGGTTACGCTTTTATGAAAAACGTTACCGCCTGGTAACAATTTCACGCTTTTCTATCCGTCGGCCCGTTTTACTGGCTTTAAATCAACCACTTACCGGCATGGCACGGCAATTGCTCAACAGTACGAGAAGCCACG
This sequence comes from uncultured Gammaproteobacteria bacterium, assembly GCA_937980285.1. GTDB lineage: Bacteria > Pseudomonadota > Gammaproteobacteria. The sequence continues at coordinate 5,625 of CALJQI010000357.1, forward strand.
TCTCGTTATTGGCCTGGCAACAGCAGCAACAATCCCGCCGCATGGCGTGACAGGACCGGAGAACCGTTGATGGCGCAAGCCGATCCCGGCAAAAAACAAGGCTGGAGAAGCACCAGGTTGCAACTGGGCGGAATCGCCATGACCCTGGCGATCGTCCTGGTCGTTATTCTGGGCGCTTACGGCGGTCTTGAATACTACACAGCGCAGACCTCTTTTTGCGGTGGCTCGTGCCATACCATGACCGAGCAATACGAGGCCTGGCAAGCAGATTTCCATCAGGCCGGCAACAACGACCTGGACATGCAGGCCGAATGCATCGATTGCCATTTCCTGCCTGGCGACCACGGCTCAATGAAGGCCAAGTACGAAGGTCTCCGGCATCTGGCTGCCTATCTATACGATCCCGATGCGCCGCTGCCGATTCGTCCCGTCATCCCGGACGGCTCCTGCCTGCAGTCCGGCTGCCACGACAATCGCAATTTCGAGGAAAAGGAACTGCAATTCGCGGACAAGGTTCGTTTCAAGCATGGTGTTCACCTCGGCGACAAGGCGCTGGAGGGCCAGCAGCTTTCCTGCGACACCTGCCACTTCAAGGTGACGCAGGAAAAACACTTCGAAGTGCCCGTGGACATTTGCTATCTGTGTCACCTGAAGCTGGAGAAGCCGGTTCTGGAAAAGGCGCAAATGGCCGCGGTGGGCGTCGAAGGCATCATGGAAATCAGCTTCGCCGACCGTCCGACTATCGATTTTAACCAGGGTATATCGCGTTGCGATATCTGCCATGAAATTCCGACCAAGTCTCTGCAGAGCCAGCTGACGACCGAGGAAGGCGGCTCCGGCGACCTGACCAAGAAACCGATTACCCATCAGTCGATCCAGGAAGAAGGGGTTCCCTGCGAAAGCTGTCATTTCGAGGTGGTCAGCGGTTCGGGCGAAATCGTCACCGGCAACGTAGTATCCAACGGCTGCCTGCGCTGCCACAATCGCAGTCAGACGCTGCTCGCCACCGCCGGTGATCGCGACCTGATGCACGACAGCCACGTTCCCAGCAAGGCCGACTGCTTCGATTGCCACTCGACGATCGAACACCGCAATCGAACCGACCACCTCGATTTCGTTCGCAACGACTGCCAGTTATGTCATGCCGACCAGCACAGGTTCCAGAAGCTGCTGCTGTCGGGCACCCCGGTGAATGAAAATCTCTCCACCACCCCGCACCTGATGTTCGAAGTCAACACCAATTGCATGGGTTGCCATCTCAAGAAGACGGTCAACTCGGGGCATGCAACCCGAACCGCCGCCGGTGAAACCTGCGTCGCCTGCCATACCGAACAGCACGCCGAAATGCTCGAAGACTGGCGCCAACTGCTCGATAGCGAGGTTGCAGGCGCGCAGGAGTACGAGACCGAAGTGCTTGCATTGTTCGAGGAACTTAAGCCCGAACTCTCCGCGGAGAAGCTCGGCGAAGCCGAACAGGGCCTCAAAAACGGACGCGAACTGCTCGACATCGTGCGCTACGGCAACGGCGTGCATAACAAGAAGTACGCGATCATGATTCTCGACGAGGCTTTCGGGAATTTCGACGACGCGATGGGGATTCTCGAAGATGCACAGTAATTCAGACAAAAAAGTCGATCGCGCGCAGGCGCAGGGGCCATCCCCTCCGCATCCGCCCTGACTGCGAACCAGTCCGGAACGATCAAAACCAAACTACGAATGATGAGGATATGAATACCATGACTGAATCAAACCAAGGCAAAATAAGCCGCCGCCAGTTCCTGGGAAGCACAGGCGTGGCCGTGGCCGGGACTGTCACCCTGGCGGTTCCCTCAGTAGCCCGGGCGGCGGAAAAGAAGGCGCCACGCTGGGGAATGGTGATGGACCTGCGTAAATGTATCGGCTGCAGGGCTTGCACCGTCGCCTGCAAGGCGGAAAACAATGTATCGCTCGGCAGATTCCGTGCGGTAATTCAGGAAGAGACCTACGGCACATTCCCGAACACCGGCAAGGCCTTCCTGCCGCTGATGTGCAATCACTGCGAAGGCGATGACAAGGACGGCGTTCCGCCCTGCGTCACGGCCTGCCCGGAATACCCGGGTAAGCGCATGACTTACATTTCACCGAGCGGCGACAAGATTCGTTACCGTGGCGGTGCAACCTACAAGCGGCCCGACGGCGTCATACTGATCAACAAGGAACTGTGCATTGGTTGCGGCAAGTGCATCGATGCCTGCCCTTACGGCGTGCGCTCCTTCGATCCATTCGTCAAGGCAGGCAAGGATCCGGAAAAACAGGCCGCCGACAAGTGCGACCTGTGCGTACATCGTCTCGACAACGGGCTGGAGCCCGCCTGCGTCAATACCTGCCAGGGCCGGGCGCGGATATTCGGTGATTTAAACGACCCGGACAGCGACGTATCGAAACTGGTCAAGGAGTACGACCTCGCCAACGATCAGCACGTGCTGCTCGCCGAGGAAGGCACCAAACCCAATGTGTATTACATCGATCCCGACAACCTGCTGAAGAAGCTTTATACCGCCCGCAAAAAGGGCAAGCTCGATCATTTCGTGGATCAGGTTGTATAACCCGGGCAGAACAGACTAGAGAGGAATGACAATGAACAAACTGAATCGTCGTAAATTCATGCAGTTCGCCGCCGCCAGCGGTACCGCCCTCGCGGCGGGCGTCGGCGTCAGCAACACTGCGCTCGCCGGGTCGATCAAGCTCGAGGAAGGCGGCCGTGATTTTTCACCCAAAACCGGCAAGGAGCTCAAGGCCATACCTACTGCCTGCTGGCAGTGCGTAACCCGTGACGCCGCCATCGGCTACGTCGAGGATGGCCGCCTGGTGAAAATGGAAGGCAATCCAAACTCGATACGCACCCTCGGCAAACTCTGTGCAAGAGGCCAGGCAGGCGTCAACCAGGTTTATTTCCCGGACCGTATCCTGTATCCGATGCAGCGAGTCGGCAAGCGCGGCGAGCACAAGTGGAAGCGGATTTCCTGGGACGACGCGCTCGACCTGGTCGCCTCCAAATTGAAGCCGTTACGCGACGCCGGCACGCCGGAATTGTTTATGTACCAGTACGGCCGCCACAAGGCCAGCCAGGCGGCAACCATGTACGATTTCATGGCGGCCTACGGCACCAAGACCATCGGTAACCACACCTCGGTATGCGAAGCGGCCAAATGGGTCGGCCAGGAAAGCCTGTGGGGCGGCATGTACGACAACTGGGACTATGATAAAACCGACTTCGTGGTCAACTTCGGCAGTAACCAGTTCGAGACTCACACCAATCACATCCCCACCGCGCAGCGCCTGATTCGCGCGATGGTCGATCGCGGTGTGCCGCTGTATACCTTCGACGTGCGGCTTTCGAATACGGCGGCCAAATCCGACCGCTGGCTGCCGATCAAACCCGGCACCGACGGCCTGGTGGCGCTTGCCATGGTCAACGTAATCATGAACGAACAGCTCTACCGGCGCGATCATTTCAAGTTTATGCGCGTGACCGAGGATTACCACGCCAGCGTGGATGAAAAGATCGCCGCGGTGAAGGCCCAGGTGTCGAAATTCACGCCGGAATTTGCCGAGAAACACAGCACCGTGCCGGCGGACGCCATCCGTGAAATCGCGCGCGGCTTCGCCAAGGCAAAATCCGCCTGCCTGGTCAGTTACCGCGGAGCGGTCATGCACTATCACGGCGCCGATAGCGAACGCGCGATGATGCTGCTGGCGGCGATCACCAACAACCTCGATCGCCCCGGCGGACGGGTGATGGGTGTCGGCGCCGCCTGGAATCATCCCAAGTCCAAGCCCGCGGCTGTGCAGAAGAGCCTGAATATCAATGATGGCTTTCCGGGCGAAGCGGCCTACCCGACCCATCATGTCAGCCATCGCGTGTTCGACATGATCAAGGACGGCCACGAAGGCCGGCCCCAGGTGTACTGGTGGAGTTGCTACAACCCGACCTATATCAATGGCGCCAATGCCGACGTAACCGAGATATTCAAGGACGAAAAGCTGATGCCTTTCCTGATCACAACGACCATCACCTACGACGAATCCTCGTCGCTGGCGGACCTGATCCTGCCGGACGTGACTTACCTCGAGCGCTGGGACTGGGAAGACATGGTGTCAGCCAACCAGATCGCCGAGTACTACATCCGCCAGCCGTTGGTCAAACCGCTCGGTGAATCGCGTTGCCAGGGCGACGTGTGGCCGCAACTCGCCAAGCGCATCGGCTTCGAACTGGCCTGGAGCGGCAAGGAAGATTTCGTGCGCCAGTCCTGTGAAATGACGCCGGGCGTCAGGGAAGCGGGCGGCTTCGAATACATGAAGAAGCACGGTGTCTGGCACGATCCCAACGACACGGGCAACTACGGCTTCTACGAGGCCAGCGTCGATACCGGCGGTGACGGTGTCATTCTCGACGACAAAACCGGCGTCTACTGGAACTGGAAGAAAACCGGCGCCAGCAGCGAAGCAGATGCGAAGGCGAAGGGTTATCTCGGAACCGAAGGCGCCAAGAAAGGCTACGTCGCGCAGAATATCGACGGCAAAGCCTACCTCGCCTACCCGCCGAACACGAAGTTCACCAAGTCGGGCCTGCTCGACTTTTACTCCGATAACTTCGTCGCCAAGGGACTGCCGGCTTTCCCGACCTATACGCCGATACCGGAGCACGTGAAGATGGGGTCGGACGACATGATCATGACCACCTACAAGACCGCGGTGCACACCCATTCGCGTACCGCGCATTGTAAATGGCTGGTGGAAATGAAACATGACAATCCGGCGTGGATCAACACCAAAACCGCACAGGCTCGAGGCATCAAGAGCGGCGATTCCATCAAGGTGAAGAGCGATGTCGGCGAGTTCGCCACCACCGCTTATGTCACCGAGGGGATCATACCGGGGGTCATAGCGGTCTCGCACTCCCTGGGCCGCAAGTACTCGGGTGTCTACGGTTCCGGCAAGTCCAACCCGTTCGACGGCGGCGCCGCGGCGGATCCGGATGCGAAAAACATCTGGTGGAAAACTCATGGCACCCATCCCAACGTCGCGATACCCAACTGGTCCGATCCGATCAGCGGTACCCAGCGCTGGATGGATACCGTGGTTCGGGTCGAAAAGGCATAAGGAGGCAAACGATGGAATTCTCCCGCGAAATCAGGACTGACACGGCAAGCGCCAGAGGTCAGGTTTACGGACTTCTCGCTTCGGTCTTCCGCTCGGAACCGGATAAGGAATTCCTCCAGGAGCTCAAGGGTCCCCGCTTTGCGGGGGCCTTTGCCTCGCTCGAAGCCGATTTCGGCAAGGATTTTCGGCAATCGACAGAAGAGGAGTTGAGAGAGAATCTTGCTATCGAGTTCACCCGGCTGTTCATGGGGCCGGGTGAGCATATTTCACCGCACGAATCGATATTTGTCGACGTCGACGGTGACGGTGGAGGCCTGTACGGCGCCAAAACGGTCGAAGTGAAAAAGTTCATCGAGACCACCGGCCTGACTTATGATGATTCTTTTACCGGCCTGCCGGATCATGTCAGCGTCGAGCTCGAGTTCATGAGTAAGCTTGCCGGATTCGAATCGCAGAAATGGGACAGTGGCGACGATGAAGCGGCGAAGTATTGCCTGTCGGTGCAGAAGATGTTCGCGGAAAAGCACTTACTCAAGTGGATTCCGGAGTTCTGTGAACAGGTGATCATCGAAGCCGATCTGCCTTTTTACCGGGAGATGGCGCGCGTAACCAGCGAGTTCGTCGACTTCGATTACGAGTCCATCGGGGCGTCACTTAACTAGGTAAGGCACGCAGCCTTCACCCGGGATAGCGGTGCAATTAGCAGGTCTGGCGAACGGTATTCAATTTTGTAGCCGGTCGCGCAACACGGATTCCTGCTCGGATTGCAGGCCGATGGATTTTCCTTCGTAGATCGCGTAGGCAAGCGGCGCACCGAGATGTAAACGGTAAGCGGCCCAGGTAACGGCGAGAATTTCCGCACTGGGAGCAACCACGAGCAGCGGGCGATTGTCGGCGTCGAGCAACAGATCATGAAAATTTTCGATCTGTGTAACGCTCGGCGCCATGGGATCGACCGGAATATTGAATTTTCTCAGGCTTCGAGACCTGCCATCGATTGATTTTAGCTCGGAAAAACTATCGCCAGATCCGAGGTCAATCACCGTGCGGATCCCGAATGCGCGTAAATCCTCAATCTGGCTTATCGGCCGGCCGAAAGTCGATTGCAGGTAGGGAATCCCCTGCCCGGGTTCGTCAACCACCATGCCATAACCGAAGCTGGCGGGAAGCCTGATCGATTCGAGATCGAGGGTTTGCGGTATAGGTCGCCCCCCCGACGTGATTGCCTGTAACAGAGTGTCATATTTCAACTCTCCGTCACCCGCCCAGCCGCAGGCAGCCGCATCGAGCGAAACGGCCAGGATACTGACGAAAACCAGCTTTAAGGCCTTACCTGCTCGATAGCCTCTGGTGATCTGTGCCTGGGGAATAATTCCTTTCATAAGGCAATAACAGTATGTAGATGGAATCTGTCTCTGGTCGAATTCGAGTATAGGCCCAAGCCAATGGAATAGGAAGGCGACAGGCAATTTCAAAGCTTGCGCTGCCTATCGCCACCGAACCAGGTACTGCGATTGCGCCTGAGATATCTGATTTAGCTGTAAAGCGCGATCGGTTTACCAAGCAGCGCCAGTTCCGGCTCGACTCCGAGTCCTGGCAAAGCGGGTGCGCTGAAGCAACCGTCTATATTACGCACGCCTTGCCCGGGGGCGGGATCAACGCCGATCATTTCCTGGCAGGACCAGACGCCGAGACAGGACGGCGCCGGAATGGTCTGCGCGAAATGCGCGACGCCGGTATCGGAGACCACGGTACCGCCGGTATCCATGATCAGCATGGTGATGCCGGTAGCGAGACAAAAATCGCGCAGGCGGCGCGCCCTGGTCAATCCACCGACGCGGTTGATTTTTATATTCACCACTTCGGCGATGCCGTCGCGCTGAATTCGGATCAGGTCGTCGATCCCGTGCAAGGCTTCGTCGATGCCGATCGGGTAAGTTGTCTGGCGGCGTACCTGCGCGATTTCGTCCAGGGTTTCGCAGGGCTGCTCGAACCAGGAAGTAAGCCCGGAAACCGAGTTCATCACCGTAATCGCCTCGCGCGGCAGCCAGGCACGGTTGGCGTCGTAAAACATGATTTCACCGTCGCGTTCGTTGGCCGCCAGCAGGTTGATTCGCTCGATGTCCATCGCCACGTCGGCGCCGACCTTGCAGGAATGCACTCGATAGCCCAGATCCCGGAAACGCTGCACTTCGTCGAGCATCTGTTGCGGGCTGCCGGTCGATACGCTCGATGCGATCGGCACCGGGTCGGGCTCGCGCGCGCCCAGCAATTCGCATAGCGGCATAGCGGCGGATTTGCCGGCGATATCCCAGCAGGCGATATCGATCGCCGACTTGACGTAAGGATGCCCGGGTAGCGCAAGATCCATGACTCGATTGATGGCGTCTAGCTGACGCGGATCCTGGCCGATCAGCAGCGGCGCCAGTTCCTCGATGCCGGCGCGAATGCCCTTGCCGAAGGCCGGCAGGTATGTCACGCCCCAGGGGCAGCCCTCGCCCCAGCCCGAAACACCCTCGTCGGTATCGATGCGCAGGATGGTCGAGTCGAGCAGTTCGAACCTGAGCCGGCCACCGGACAGCCAGTAAGGCTTGTGCAAGGGCAGATCGAGCTGCCAGACGCTGATTCGATCAATTTTCATTTACTCTACTAACCCCGTGATTGATGCCGTTAAAACGAATAGAATCCATAGCGCCGGCCGCCGCGGATCTCCAGTCGCGGTACATGACAACGGCCAATATTCTGTCGCAGCGGGAGTCGAGTATCAATCATGTATCTACCGGATCATTTCAATATTTCAGACCAGGACGAAATTTTTTCGTTTCTCCAGGCCAATGCCTTCGGCCAGCTGATCTCATTGCAGGACAAGCGGATCACGTCTTCGCACCTGCCGTTTCTGATTGCCGCCGAGCGCAAGCATCTTCAATGTCACCTTGCGCGGCAAAATCCGCAGTGGCGGCAGCTCGAAGGCCAGCAGGTGCTGATCACCTTCCAGGGACCGCATGACTACGTTTCGCCGAGCTGGTACCAGACCGCCGGTGTGCCCACCTGGAACTACCAGGCGGTACACGTTTACGGCAGCTGCCGCGTGTTCGACGACGCCGGCGAACTCGCAGCCGTGGTCGACTCCTTAAGCGAGCGCTACGAATCCGGCTTCGAAACCCCGTGGAAGCCGCAGTACCGTGACGCCATGCTGAAGGCGATCATCGGCGTCGAAATCGAAATCGACGAAATCCAGTGCAAGTACAAGCTCAGCCAGAATCGCTCGGAAGCCGATCAGCGGCAGGTTATAGATCAGCTCGATAATTTGCAGTCAGAGTCACTGGCCCAGGCGATGCGCAAGACCCTGTTATAACTCGCCCGCTTCTTCCAGCACCTTGCGCGCGACGCGGAAACACTCCAGCGATTGCGGCACGCCGCAGTAAATGCCGACCACGTGGATGATGGCGCGGATTTCCTCTTTGCTGACGCCGTTGTTGAGCGCACCGCGGCAGTGGATCTCCCACTCGTGCATCTTGCCGAGCGCGCCGATCATCGCCAGGTTCATCATCGAACGCGTCTTCGGCTCGATCACCTCGTCGCCCCAGCCGAAACCCCAGCACCAGGCGGTCATCGCCTCCTGGAACGGGCGAGTGAATTCATCGGCAGCGGCCAGGTTTTTCTCGACATACTCGGCGCCCAGCGTGCCCTTGCGCTTGGCCAGGCCTTTTTCAAATAAATCTTGGTCCATAAATGCTCCTCGGTGACAGACGTCATCCCGGAAATCGCGCAGCGATTATCCGGGATTTTGCAATTTCGGCGCGGTAATAGTTACGCCGTCGTTGCAAGATCCCCGCTTTCGCGGGGATGACTACAAAATTATTAATCTTCGCTGCGCGGCAAAAGATTGTCCGGATCATACACGCATTGTTCGACGATTACCGCGCGTCTCGGCTCTCCCATGACCAGGATCTCGAACTCGTTACCGATCCGATTCAAATCGGGTCTGATATAGGCAAAGGCCAGGTACTGGCCCTGGTCGTAGCCGTAGCCACCGGACGATATCTGCCCGACCGGGTTACCGTCATACCAGACCGATTCGGAACCGAGCGGATCGCACTGCACCGCGTCAGCGGCCGGCTCGTCCAGCTGCAGGTAGGCCAACACCCAGCGCGTTGCGGGCTGAAGCGATTTTTCCGCGCCCTGAAAACCGTCATCGCGCGCGAAACGAGCCACATCGGCTTCGCTGACGGTGACTTCGTTGGTGATCTCCGAACCGGAACGATAAGCCTTTTCCATGCGTACGGCATTCAGCGTGGCCGAACCAATGTGAACCATGCCGTCACTGCAGGGCGTGGACGTCAGCGCGATGTAAACATCGAGCATGCCCGCCATCGGCACATGCAGCTCCCAGCCCAGCTCGCCGGTGTAGGTTACCCGCATGGCGCGCACATCGTCGACGCCGGCGACGCTGATACTCTGTGTCGACAACCAGCGAAAGCTGGCGTTGTCGAGCGCGGCGTCGGTACAGTGCGCCAGTATTTTTCGCGCCGCCGGCCCGGCCAGCATGATAACGCCGTATTCCTCGGAAACGTTTTTAAACTCGACCGCCTCGTCGACGCCGACTTCTTCTCGCATCCAGTTCAACAGCGCCGCCTCGCGCAGCGCGGCGTAAACCGTGTAGTAGTGGTTATCGCCGAGCTTGACCAGGGTTGCCTCGCCCTCGATACGGCCATTCTCCATCGTCAGGTAGGTCAGGCTGACGCTGCCGACTTTTTGCGGCACGCGGTTCGACTGCACGCGTTCAAGAAAACTCTCGGCGTCGGCGCCGGAGATCTCGACCTTGGCGAAGGCGCTGAGATCGGCGATGCCGGCATACGCGCGCATGCCGCGTACCTCGCCCGCGATGATATCGAACAGCGCGCTGCGGCGAAAACTCTCGATATGCTTTTGCTCAACGCCATCGCTTGCATACCAGTAAGGGCGCTCCCAACCGTAAACATCCTCGTAAACCGCACCCTTTTCTTTCAGCACCTGGTAAAGCGGCGACAGCTTCGAGTGCGACGGCCGCAGATCCGGGCGATCCAGGTGCGGGTAGGGAATTTCGTGACGCAGCAGGTAATCTTCCTTCGCCTTGTCGATGCGATAGTCGTCATCGATACGCGCGCCGAAACG
>CALJQI010000358.1 GCA_937980285.1 uncultured Gammaproteobacteria bacterium
CGGGTTGACCAGGCCGCCGTCCACCAGTACGCGCCCGCGGTGCTGCACCGGGCTGAACAGGCCGGGGATGGCGATGCTGGCCTGAATCGCGGGTCCCAGGCTGCCGCTTTCGAAGACCACCGCTTCGCGCTCCCAGAAATCAGCGGCCACTATCTTGAGCGGTATGCTCAACTGGTCGAAACGAGATACCCCCGTGGTTTCGCGAATAAAACCGGCGAAAGCATCGGTATCGATCAACCCGCCGCTGCCCAGCTTCAGGTTGATCAGGTCCCACCAGCGCCCGAGGTCCTGTTCGAACAGGCCGGAAAGCCAGGATTCGTTTTCGGAAACGGTAAGCCGGTCGACCAGCTGGCGGATTTCGTGCCCCGACATGCCGGCCGCGTACATGCTGCCGAAGACCGCGCCGATGCTCGTGCCGGCGATTCGATGCGGGCTAATTCCGAGGTCGTCGAGCACTTCCAGCATCAGGATATGCGCGAGGCCGCGGGCGCCGCCGCCGCCGAGCGCGAGGCCGAGCCGGCCACCCGTTTTCCAGGCATCGCAGCTGCCGAGCAGGCTGCTTGCGAGGCCGAGTTTGAGAAAGTCGCGTCGATTCATGGTCGTCTCACAGTGTATCGTGTTGCCGGGTTTGTCTCGACCGCAGGCCAGCAAAAGTTTTACGACTTGTTAAATTTAGTGACTGCTTTAAGATGCCTGATTATCGAACGGGCCCTTGCAGTACATTCAAAAATTTAAGGAATCTCTGCAAAACTCGTCATTGCGATACCCGAAGGGCATAAATACCCGCAGGGCATAAATACCCTCAGGGCATAAAGGAGCGCAGCGACGAAGCAATCTTTAAGTATTTGAATTCAACAAAAAGATTGCTTCGCTTCGCTTCGCTCGCAATGACTCTAGATTTCGAGTTTTGCAGAGATTCCTTAATAATAAGGCCCGTTAGCTGCTGCGATAAAATAAAAATTCGGGCTATTTGCACAAACCTGTATGAAAGGATTGGTAGTTTTTCCTGTTGTGGCTTGCCTGTTGCTGGGGGCAACCGTATTTGCCGCCGATTTTTCCAGCGGCGTCGATTTTTACAACAAAAAAGATTATGCGAGCGCTTACGGCCAATGGAAACCGCTGGCCGAGCTGGGCTATGCCGAAGCGCAGAACAACCTGGGCTGGCTGTACCAGCAGGGTAAGGGCGTAAAGCAGGATGACGAAGCCGCATTCAAATGGTACCGGCTGGCGGCGAAGCAGGGCAACGCGGTAGCGCAAACCAACCTCGGCTCGATGTATGAAAACGGCAAGGGGGTAACGCGCAATGACAGGGCCGCAGTCAGGTGGTATCGAATCGCCGCCAAACAGGGCGATGCCGCGGCGCAAAACAATCTCGGCAGCATGTACCAGCAAGGCAGGGGCGTGAGTCGCGACCACCAGCGCGCGGTCGAGTGGTACCGGCTGGCGGCGGATCAGGGGAACGTTCATGCCCGCTTCAATCTCGGCACCCGTTACCAGAAGGGACTCGGCGTCAAAAAAGACCAGCCGACCGCGTTTTACTGGTTCGAGCTGGCGGCCAGGCAGGGGCATGCCGCCGCCCAGTTCAACCTGGGCTGGATGTATGACAACGCGACCGGCGTTTCAAGGGACATGGCAAAAGCGATCCGCTGGTACCGCGCCGCCGCCAGCCAGGGCGAACGCCGCGCGCAGACCAGCCTGGGCGCGAAATACCGGCGAGGCGACGGCGTTAGCCGCGATTACAAGGCGGCCTTCAAGTGGTTCCTGCGGGCAGCGACCCAGGGTGATTTGCTGGCGCAGTACAGCCTGGGCAAGATGTATCAGACCGGCCAGGGGGTAACGCGCAATTTCGAAACCGCGGTCAAGTGGTTCCGTGGCGCGGCCGAGAAGGGCTATAGCGCGGCGCAAAACCTGCTCGGGGCGATGTATTCCAGGGGCCTGGGCGTGCCGCAGAATCATCTAATCGCGGTCGACTGGTATCGCGCCGCGGCGCAGCAGGGAGACGAAGGCGCCCAGTTCAACCTGGGCGCCAAGTACGCCAACGGCGAGGGGGTTAGCCGGGATTACCTGCGCGCCCACATGTGGTGGAGTATCGCCGCCACCCGCGGCAACAGGAGCGCGCCCTACAGCCGCGAGCAAATCGAAAACGAAATGACCCCGGACGAGGTAAAAAAGGCGCGCCGCATGGCGATCGACTGTGAAGCGCGCGGCTATCGGGATTGCTGAGCGGCATCGGATCGAGTCGCGCCGTTACTCGAGATAGCGGCCGTCGTAGTTACTGCTTCCGGCCTCGCGGTGCCACAGGCGATACAGGTGCCGTTTGCGTTCGGGCTCGTCGAAATCCTCGAAGGCGCTGCGATAATGCCCGACCTCGTGGTTATTGAGATACTGAACCTGCCCGCGTTGCAACGCCGCCTCGTACCACAGATCCGTCGCCGTGCACACCGCGTCGATGGCGTCGAGCGCATCCTTAAGCGCGCTGTCGATGGCGACGCCGGCGACCTCGTAACCCTTGCGCACCAGCGATGAATTGGCGCGCGCGAACATGCGCCCGTTGCGCCAGCTGAAATACGGCGCCAGGCAAACCGGCGGCGCCCCATCGCGGTGTTCTCTCTGTCGGTCGAACAGCATGGGTTGATACAGTCGTTCGAGTTGCCGGGGATACTGTTCCTGCATGCGCCGATGGACCGAGTAGAGGCTGCAGAAGCGGCTAGTGCCGCCGCTTTTGGCCGGGTTGCGGCACAGCAGTCCGACGTAGTCGGGCAGCATGCGCGCGAAGGCATTGTCGGTATGGAATACGAGCTCGACCGAGGTATGCGAGCCGCGCGTGCCGTAGGCGTAATCGGCGCCGGTGTCGCAAACGTCGTAGATCATCTGGCCATCCCACTTCTGCGCCACCGGGCGGCCGATCGCCTGGCCCAGCAGCCAGTAAATCTCGAGCAGGATTTCGATCGCGTAATCGTCCATCGGCAGGCGCTCGAGCACCGCGAAACCGATGCCGTGGTCCAGAATCGACTTCATTTGCGTCATCAGCGCGCGGCAGGCGGGCAACGCCAGTTCGTCGAGCCGGCGCTGCAGAATCGGCATCGGGTTGTCGGCGAGAAAGCCGGCCAGCCGTTCGATTTCGAGCCTCGCCTCGTCGGTCAGGATAACCAGGTAGTCGCGCTGATCGATATCGCCCGCCAGCCAGACCAGCCGGCTGTCGATCGGCTGTTGCATCGCCGAAACTTCGTTACTGCAATCGAGGTATGCTGTCTGCCTGGTCTTTATTCGCTTGTACCTCGTCAGGAAGGCGGCTTGGCATCCTGGTCGCGCTTGAGCGCGCGAAGGCGTGCACGGTGCTTGTCTTTTGCGAGTTTCTGCATGTCCTCGACGGCGTCGCTTTCGTCGACGATTTCACGTCCCAGCAGGGTCTCGATGGCGTCCTCGAGCGTGACCACGCCGCTGGTTTGGCCGAATTCATCCTCGACCAGGCACAGGTGTACCCGGTTCTTGATGAATTGATCGAGCAATTGGTGCACCGGCAGCTTTTCCGACACCCTGATTATGGGCAGGGCAAACTTGCCGACCGGGTCGTCACCGTGCCCGTTGCGCTCGGCTTCGAACAAGTCGTGCCGTAAAACCTTGCCGGTGATGTCGTCGATGTCGACGCCAAAAATCGGAATGCGCGAAAACTGCCTGGTCCTGGGTTCGTCGAGCGCGGCGCTGACCGTTTGCTGCTGGTCCAGCATGTGTACCACCGAGCGCGGCGTTAACACGTCCCCGGTCGGGATTTCGCGCAGCCGCAGCATGTTCGAAAGATACTCGTCTTCGCGTGAAATCAGCGCGCCGCCTTTTTTGCCGAGCGAGGCCATGGCGATAATCTCTTCGCGGGTCACCTCGTTGTAGTGCTTGCGGCCGAACAGCCTGGTCAGCCGGGTGGAAATCCAGACCAGTGGATAAACCAGCCTGACCAGCCATGAAATCATGAAAACCGACGGAATCGCCAGCGTACGCCAGTACGCCGCCCCCAGCGTTTTAGGTATGATTTCGGAAAAATACAGGATCGCAAGCGTTAGCAGGACGGCGATCAGCACTTCCCATTTGACGCCGAAAATCTGCACCGCCTGGGAACCGACTCCGGCCGCGCCCATGGTGTGGGCAAAGGTGTTCAGAATCAGAATGCTCGAGATCGATTCGTCCAGGCGGCCCTTGACGCGGCTCAGCACGGCGCCCGCGCGCGGCTTTTCGGCACGAAGCGTTTCAACATAGCTGGGGGTGATAGACAACAGCACGGCTTCGAGTATCGAGCACAGGAAGGAAACGCCGATCGCAATCGCCAGGTAGGTAAACAGCAGGGTCATGGCGGAAGCGAATCTCCAATGGCGATGGGCCTGGCGCTAACCCCGGGCGCCGAGCCGGATTGCAGGGGTACATCCTTTTTACCTGGCGTCATCGCTTCAATCCCGCTCGATCGTGACCCGCCCGGCGGCCGGGTCCACGGTTACCCGGTCTCCGCTGACGATGAGCCGGGTGACATCGCCGTCCTCGAAACGATCGCAGATCGCCATGTCGGCGAGCGCCGCGCCCTGCGCCAGGATCGGGTTGACGCTGTTGAACAGGATGGCTTTCGGCGCGATACCCCGCGATTTCATTTCGTGCAGCATCCAGGCAGAGGCGACCCCGCCCTTGGCGGTGTTGAAGACCATGATCCTGTCGACGTAACTTTGCCCGGCGAGCTTGTGCTGCGGGCGCGAGAAAATCCCCTTGATACGGTCGAGGTCATAACGCGCGGAAAAATTGTCGTCGGTGACCAGCGCTTCGCCTGACACCCTGGGACCGACCCCGATGTGACATTTGAGTTCTATCGTCGCCATTACACGATCTCTCCGGCGATCGCCGAGGCGACGCAGTTTTCCATGTTCGACAGGGTCGGCTGGTAACCATAGCCGCCGATGATATTGGTCAGCTTGACCGAGTTTGTCATCAACCGTTTCCAGCCGTTGGCCTCGCCCATTTCGCGCGCGTAAGACTGGTAAAAACACATGCCCTCGAGCACCAGCGCGCCGGACGATTCGATGCGCTCGACCAACCCCAGGCGGCGCGCGTCGGCCGCTACCACCGGGCTGGTTACCGCCAGCAGATCGGTATCCCTGTGCAGCTTGTTGCCGTCGAGCAGGTCGGCCAGCGACTGCATTTCCAGCAGCGACAGCTGCGGCGCCGAGAACACGACCACGTCGACTTTTTCGCCCTTGCCGCCGTAACGCGCGAAGAAGTGTTCGAAATCGGCCTCGGTAATAGCCTCGACGGCTATCGCCGGCGGATCGCAAACCGCACCCAGCGTGGGCGCCTCAGGCGTCACTCCGACCATGTGGAACAGCGGTATCGAGCCGAAGCTCGCCATCGCCGCGCCCAGGTGCTTCATTTCGTCCGAGCCTGGCGGCGATTCGATACCCTCGATCACCGGCACTTGCCAGTAGGAACCCGCGCGCGCGCCGACGATGCCGCCGAGCGCGCCCCAGTCGGACAGGTATTTCGGCTGGTGGCTGACGCGAAAACGTTTTGTCGCCCTGCGATTTTGATCGAGGTGCAGTCCGTAGCGCGGCGTGCGCCCGCTGAGGCCGGCCGCCAGCGACGACGGCCCGCCCTCGAAGTTGGAATAGGCGCCGAGCACGCTGTTGCAGTAAATCACCACGCCGGTGTCGCCGAAGGCGAGGTGCTCGCCGCGCACCGGCGGCATGATGGTCTGGTAGTTGATGCAGGTATTGGTCATCATGATGCCGAGCGCTTCGAAGGCGTCGATCGCTCGCCGCTCGAGCGCGGCCATGGCGTCGGTCTGTTTGAGGCGCTTGTAATGGCAAAAGTCGATACCGCGCGGATCGGTGATCATCGGGATGCGCACGCGTCGTTCGGCCTCGGCACAGGAGGCCATATTTTCGAGGAACTCGACGCCTGCCTCGCCCAGCGATTCGGTGTCGGCCATGATGTGCGCCTGGGTGACTTCGACGAAATCGGGGGCGTCGAAAAACTTGCCGACACGCATCATGTGTTCGATCGCCCAGCGCCGCGGCTCGCCGAGCTCGCCGGCCAGCATGGCCTGCTCCTCTTCGTTGAGTTTCATCGCGGCCAGTCTTTTTCGGAATCGGTGGATTTCATCAGCGCATCGGTGTAGCGGTAGCCGGCGACCGTATCTTCATTGATCAATGCGTCGAGCTCGGCCACGGTGGCGGCGTCCAGCGAGACATTCGCGGCGCCGGCGTTTTCGATCATCCAGTCCATGTGCTTGGTGCCGGGGATCGGAATCATGTCGCCGTCCTGCGCCAGCAGCCAGGCCAGCGCCAGTTGCGCCATGCTGCAGTCGTTACGCGCCGCGATTTCGCCGAAAGGAGCCAGTAATTTCTGGTTCTCGGCAAAATTCTCCGGTTCGAAACGCGGGCGCGCGATGGTGGCGCGAATATCGTCGTCGAGCACGCCGGTGACGTCGGGACATTTGCCGGTCAGGAACTGGCGCGCCAGCGGCGAAAAGGGCACGAAGCTGATACCGAGCTCGGCGCAGACGCCAAGCACCTTGCGCTCCGGCGTGCGCGCCCACAGCGAATATTCCGATTGCACCGCGGTGATCGGGTGTACGGCGTGCGCGCGTCGCAGGCTGTCGGCGCTTATTTCGGATAGGCCGATGGTCCGCACCTTGCCCTGTTCGACCATTATTTTAAGCGCGCCGACGCTTTCCTCTAGCGGGATTTTCGGGTCGATGCGGTGCAGGTAGTAAAGATCGATGACCTCCGTGTTGAGCCGCCGCAGGCTGTCCTCGCAGGTTTGCAGCAGGACTTCGGGGCGCCCGTCCATGATGGTCTTGCCTTCATCGGTGCGGGAAAACCCGCATTTGCTGGCCAGAACAAACTCGTCGCGGCGCGACGACAGGTACTTGCCGATCAGGCTTTCGTTGTGTCCGAGGCCGTAAAGCGAGGCGGTGTCGAGAAAGCTATAACCCTGATCGAGCGCGGAGTTGAACAGTTTTCCGGCCGCGTCGTCGTCGATGCGCGGGCCGTAACCCATCGATACGTTCATGCAGCCGAGACCGATGGCGGATACGGTGAAGGGGCCCAGTTTTCTTTGCTGCATGACAGATCCTCGTTTAACAGGGGCTATGATAACCAAAGATCGATGCGGGTACGATCAATCGGCATCGACCTGCGGCAGATTGTCGCTGTCGAAACAGCAGGCAAGGACGTGATTGTCGCGCCCGCGAACTTCGAGTTCCCTGACCCGGTCGGCCGGAAATTCGATGGATTCGCGTTGCAGCGTGTCCTGCGAAACAATCAGGTCGCAATCCTGGACCTTGGTCTGTGCCTCGAGACGAGCGGCGATATTGATATTGTCGCCAACCGCGGTCAGCAGCGGCGTCTTCGGCGGGCCCATGGTGCCGACGATGGCTTCGCCGCCGTGGATGCCGATCCCCATCTGTACGGATTCGCCGAACTCGAGCTGTAACTGCTGGTTCAACTGCGCGATACGGCGAAACATTTCGCGCGCGCCGTCCAGCGCGTCGCGGCAGGCGCGCTGCTTGCGCGCCGCATCCAGTCCATACAGCGCCATCAGGCCGTCGCCGGCGAATTGCGCGTAATGGCCGTGAGAATCGGCAAGCGCGCTCGAGAGTTCGGTAAAAAAGCGGTTCAGGATAAATACGACGTCGTAGGCCAGTACGCGCTCACCGAGGTTGGTCGAACCGCGCATGTCGACGAACATCGCCACCACGTATTCCTCGTGCCCCTGTACGCCGCCGGCGTGCAGTGCGTTGCTGAGGGATTGGTTGGCCATTACCAGTGGCGTGATCGCGAGATCCGCCTGCGGGTGCAGCTGGCAGGCGAGACGAATCTCCTTGCCGGCCTGGATGCGCGCCAGTGCGCGTGCTTCCAGCTCGTTGGGTGGCGGCAGCTGGTCGAGACCGTTACCCACCCGTACCCGGCAGGTGGTGCAGCGCGCGCGCCCGCCGCAAACCGACGCGTGAGGAATACGGGCTTCGCGCAAGGCCTCCAGCAGCGACAGGCCGTTCAGCGCCCGGACTTTACCGCCATCGGCGCAAGTGATGCTATAGCTGCCGTGTCGAGCCTGGCTCCAGATACGCAACTGGCGTGCAACCAGCGTCAGCAACAGCAGCGCCAGCATGACTATCCATGACTGGCCTTCGAGGCCCGACAGGAATTCGATATCGGCGGCGCTCATCTTTATCTTGGCGGCGTAAATCTGGTCGAGTCGCTGCTGGTCGTCGAGCCAGGCGCTGGCCTGGCGCAGCATTCGGTAAACACCGACATAGGCGAGCGAAGGAATCAGGATCACCAGCGCGTAGAGATAGGGCAGGTAGCGATGATAGCCGGCCTTGAGCCTGAGCCAGAAGTGCAGGCCTATCGCCATGTGGATCCAGATCACCACGATCAGGAAAATCAGCTTGACCAGGA
This sequence comes from uncultured Gammaproteobacteria bacterium, assembly GCA_937980285.1. Classification (GTDB taxonomy): domain Bacteria; phylum Pseudomonadota; class Gammaproteobacteria. Next base: position 8,433 of record CALJQI010000358.1, read on the forward strand.
ACTCGGGGTTCAGCGATAGCGAGGTTATAACGGAAAAGTAATTGGGATCGATGTTGCCGAGCAAATCGAAGCCGCGGTTGCCGACGGCGTGGCCGACCACCAGCGGCAGGATCGAAAGCCCGAACAGCAGTTGCATCCATTGCCAGAACGGCATGCGCAGGCTCGAGCGCCGGTAAATCGAGCGTAAGGCGATAACCGCGTGAAACAGGATCGAGCCGTATAGCAGGATCTGCCCCGGAAGAATCTGGAACATCGCGCCGACGGTCTTGCGGTATGCTTCGGCGGCCTCGATCGAAACAATGCCAAAGGCATGGTTAATCAGGTGCTGGACGACGTATAATGCCAGCACCAGCCCGGTGCCGAGCCGCAGTTTCGCTTCGGTGCGTTTCATGGTTCGCAATTAAAACAGAAAACCCGGGCCTGAGATATCACCCGTTACCAAAACCAGGGAGGCACAGGCAATGAAACAACTGATATTGACTTTAACACTTCTAATCATCGCGACAGGGTCGGCGATAGCCCAGGACGTCAAGCGTGAAATCACGCGCGTGACCGACGACGTCTATCGTTTCCAGAACCGCTTCCATGTCAACATGTTCATCGTCACCGGTGACGGCGTGGTGGTTACCGATCCGATCAACGAAGGCGCGGCCAGGTGGCTCAAGGCTGAAATCGGCAAGATCACCGATCAGCCGATAACGCACCTGGTTTACAGCCACAGCCACGGCGATCACGCTTCCGGCGGCACCGAGTATGGCGACGTGCCCAACGTCATCACGCACCGAAACGCGCCGGAAGATATCGACCTGGTCGAGCCGACGGTACGCTTCGACGATCGACACAGTTTCAGCGTCGGCGAAAAAACTTTCGAGTTGACCTACCTCGGTCCGGGTCACGGCGAGGACATGATCGCGATGGTGGTGCGCCCGGACAACGTCGCCTTCGTGGTTGACGTGGTTAGCGCCAAACGCCTGTTTTACCGGGATTTCCCGGGCGCCAACGTCGATCACTGGACGCAACAGGTGAAAAAGGTCGCCGCGCTGGATTTCGATATCCTGATCGGCGGTCACGGACCGACCGGCGTCAAAAGCGACGTCGATCAGGGTCTGGTTTACCTGCAGGAGTTACGCGCCGAGGTGAAAAAAGGGCTCGAGGCCGGCAAGACGGTGGAACAGCTGAAAGCCAGCGTGACGATGGATAAATACAAGACCTGGGGGTCTTACGATAGCTGGCGCGCGCTCAACGTCGAAGGCATGGCGCGTCATCTGAAAGAATCGGGCGGGCTTAACTGACGATAAAACTCTGAAGTCATCCCCGCGAAAGCGGGGATCTTTAATCTACACTGCGGTTACAGGTCCTGCTAGAGCTGCGATTCGATCGGCAGCAGTTGCATCAAATTTACCCCGAGCCGGCACCAGAAACTGGTGTTGGGCTCGGTGGTGTAAACCTCCTGCTTACCATTGCGTTGGCGGTACCAGCGCAAGCGCTCGTGGCCGTTATGGTTGCGTCCGATTTTCACCTGAAACGCGGCCTGTTCGGCAATTTCGTCGAACCAGCCGGTCATCTCGGTCGCGATTGCGGGCGACTCGATCATCAGGCCGAATCCTACGCTGCCAATGTCGTCATCGGTTTCGATCTTTGCCTGACTTGCATCGACCGAACCCGCGCCGGCGAACAGCCATACCGCCCGGCGATAATCGAGTCGCCGGGCGGTAAAAGGGGGCGGTGACAAACGTTTCTTAAGGCGGGCTGTTTTCTTCGGAGGGGGTGGTGACACCTTCTTCACGCAGCCAGGCGCTCAGCATTTCGTAGCCGAGCGCGAGGATGACGGCGCCGAGGAACAGCCCGAGGATACCCATCGAAATCGCACCGCCAATGGCGCCGAGCAGGATGACCAGCATCGGAACCTCGACGCCGCGCCCGAGCAGCAGGGGTTTGAGGAAGGCGTCGGCGCTACTGACGATGATCGAATAGACGAGGAAGATTGTCGCCGGA
>CALJQI010000359.1 GCA_937980285.1 uncultured Gammaproteobacteria bacterium
ATCCCGGGTTCCTTAGAGGGGGTCTACGACTAACCTCCGTTTGGCCATTGAGTGGATTTGAGGCGCTTTGCTCTCTTCGAGGAGGACAGAGCAAGCGCCGTTTAAGAGCGAAGCAGAAATCTATTGTATGGACGGCGCTTGGTCTGTCCCCGACCTTGCTAGCGTTGGGATCCCTGGGGACAGACCTTTAGCTCTGTCCCCCTCGAAGGAACCTGGAAGGCTATTCCGGGACCGGGGCGCCGGCGTCGCGCAGTTTGGCGAGCTTGTAGCGCAGCGTGCGCGGGCTGATGCCGAGCTTTTCCGCCGTCTTCTTGCGGCTGCCCTTGAACATGCGCAGGGTTTCGAGAATGACCTCGGTTTCGCGGCCGCGCAAATCGGATTGCAGCAAGCCGTTGTCTTCCAGCAGCGGCTCCACCTGGGACTGGTCGATAGCGTTGTTCTCCAGCATGATGTCCTGCGGCTGAATCTCGCTGCCCTGCTTCATAATCAGCGCGCGCTGGATCACGTTGTCCAGCTCGCGTACATTGCCGGGCCAATCGTGCTGGCACAGCCTGTCGCAGGCGGCATCGCTCAGCTGGATCGATTCGCCCGCCGCGCGGCTGTACTGGTCCAGGATCTTGCGTGCAATAGGCACGATATCGTCGGCACGCTGGCGTAACGACGGTATCGTAATCGGGAAAACGTTGAGCCGATAGAACAGGTCTTCACGAAATTTCCTGTCGCGCACCTGCTGGCGCAGATCGCGATTGGTGGTGGCAATGATACGCACGTCGAGCTCGATGATCTTGCCGCTACCGAGACGTTCGACCTCTTTTTCCTGCAACACGCGCAGGATTTTGGCCTGCAGCCCAAGATCCATTTCGGTTATTTCGTCCAGCAGCAGGGTGCCGCCCTGGGCCTGCTCGAATTTACCCATGGTGGCCTTGTGCGCGCCGGTAAAGGCGCCTTTTTCATAACCGAACAAAACCGCCTCGAGCATGTTTTCCGGGATCGCCGCGCAGTTGATGGCGACAAAAGGCTGCTCGCTGCGATCCGACTGCTGGTGAATGAAGCGGGAATAAACTTCCTTGCCGACACCGCTTTCGCCATTGAGCAGAACCGATGTATCGGTTTGCGCCACCCGCCGCGCCATCGCCAGGGTTTCCTGGCTTACGCTGTCTACCGCCACCAGGCCCTGCTCGCAGGACACCGGCTGGCGAATCTGTTTGCGCACCGTGTTGACCAGGCTGGAAACCTCGAAGGGTTTTACCAGGTAATCAGCGGCGCCGGCCTGGATCGCGTCGACAGCCTGCGGAATCGAGCCATAGGCGGTCATCAGAATGACTGGCACATCGATCTGGCTCTTGCGGATGGACGACAGCAACTCGTAGCCGTTACCCGGGCTCATTTGCACGTCGCTCAATACCAGCGAAGCCGAGTGACTGGCCAGAAAACGCTCCGCGGCCTGGCCGTTTTCGGCCTCGTGAAAGCTGATTTCATTCAGCTGCAGGGTATCGCAAATCGCTTCGCGCAGGTCGGCGTCGTCTTCTACTACCAGTACATCTACCATGGTCTAACTCCGTTCTTGTCTGTCAACACTTCGGGTATTACTAATCTGGGTCTTCATCGCCTGCCGGCAGGGCAGGAATATGCGGAAGCGGCAGCCGCGACCAGGCCGCGAGTAAACCGCGATCCGGCCCTGGTGCGATTCGATCACCGCCTTGACGACGGCGAGTCCAAGGCCGGTGCCATCGGTCTTGGTGCTGAAAAAGGGGTCGAAGATATGCGCCCTGGTCTGCCGATCCATGCCGCTACCGTTGTCGCGCAACGAAATCGATAACAGGCCGCGTTTGGTCGTGGTGATGGCGATTTCGATGCGCGGCTCCCGCTCGCATGCCTGTAACGCGTTCATGCACAGATTCGCAAGCGCGCCGAGCAGCGCGTCCTTGTTTCCCTGCAGCTCTACCGCCTCCTGCTGGCCGCTGACGTAAAGCCCGGCCCCGCGCTGCTGCAGTTGCGGTAATAGCTGCTCATAAAGTTCGTCGATCAACTCGCTGACCGAGAAACGAGTGGTTACGAACTGGCCGCCGTGCGCGAATACCAGCATATCGTTGATCAATTTCTCGATATGTTGATTGCGCGCCAGCGCTTTTTCGCAGAATGTGCGGCTGGTTTCCTGATCGAGCTTGCCGTCGACGCACTGCGACAGGTAAAGCACCGACGAGGCCAGCGGGGTTCTGATCTGGTGCGCCAGGCTGGCCATCATCTTGCCCATGGTCACCAGGTGCAGGTTTTGCTGCGCGGTACGCTGCAGCTCGCGTGTTTGCGTCACGTCGCTGAGCAACAGCACCTGTCCCGGCGCATATCCCAGCGGCCGGGTCGAAATACTGAATTGCCGGCCATCGGCGGTCTTGAGTTCACCCTGGTCGAGTTCGGGCAGGAAAACGCGGGCCACGATATCTCGCCATGCCTGCTGCTCGAGCGACGACCCCAGCAGTTCGCGCGCCGCATGGTTCGCCTCGGCCACCTGACCGTGACGATCGAGCACAACGACACCGCCCGGAATGGCGTCCAGCAGTTGCGGCTCGACTTCCGCCCGCTCTTGCGCCGGCGGCCTGATGCGGTCGACATTCTGGTTGATCTGATCGACGCTGGCATTGAGCTGTGCCGATAGCCGGTTGAACTGATCGAAGGCCTGCTGCAGGTGTTGCAACGATGGGTCGTCGCTATGTAATTTCTGGTTTTCCACACCCGGTAAGTTGCACAAGCCAAACCAATTGTGAAAATTCTTTTAATATCAGAAAGTTATATATCCCTGGCATCTTGGGATGCCATAAATATGACGCTATATCCGTGTTTTGATAACGATAAATCTGGACGGTGTCAGAAATCCGCGACCGTAGCCGCTGCTTTCCGGCATTCGCTTCGAATAATGATTCGCGCGCCCGGCGGGTGCCACTTCAACAGTGGCTCGGGCAGGCAGAAATGCCGCTTAATCGGCGCGTTCTATTTCGTACTTGCGCATTTTCTCGACCAGGGTGGTGCGGCGCATATTGAGCATGGTGGCGGCACGCGCAACCACGTTATTGGTCTTCATCAGGGCCTGTTCGATGAGCGCGATTTCGATATCGGTGAGGTATTTCTTCATATCGATGCCATCGTTGGGTAATTCGCTCATGTGAGGCTTGATCGGCGCCAGGATGTCTTCATCGTCGTCGACCTCGACATCCGCGGCGAACGCGCCCGACGCCTGGTATTTCTCCGGCAGGTCCTTGGAATCGACCACGCCATGCGGAAACAAAATAGCCAGTCGCTCGATCAGGTTGGCGAGCTCGCGCACGTTACCCGGCCAGTCATACTGCTGCAGCATCGCGATCGCCTTCTTGCTGAGCCGCACCGAGCCACGATTTTCGCGTTCGATACGCGATATCATTTCATGTATCAACAGGGGAGTATCCGAGCGACGCTCGCGCAGCGGCGGCACTTCGATCGGAAAAACATTGAGCCGGTAAAACAGATCCTCGCGGAATTTGCCCTCGGCGATCAGCTCCTCGAGCCCGCGGTGCGTGGCGGCGATAACGCGCACATCGGTCTTGATCGACTTGTTGCTTCCCACCTTTTCGTAGCAGCGCTCCTGCAGCACGCGCAGCAGCTTGACCTGCATGGGCAACGGCATATCGCCGATTTCATCGAGGAATATCACGCCGCCCTCGGCCAGTTCGAAGCGCCCCTGGCGCGAACTGATGGCGCCGGTAAAGGCGCCTTTTTCATGACCGAATAGCTCGCTCTCGAGCAAATCCGCGGGTATCGCACCGCAGTTGATCGGAATGAAAGGTTTCTTGTTGCGCGAGGATTGCGCGTGAATATTGCGGGCTATGACTTCCTTACCGGTACCGGAGTCGCCTAGAATCAGCACCGAAGCGTTGGTATCCGAAACCTGATCGATCATCAGGTTGATACGTTCGATCGCGTTGCTGTTACCGATTAGCGGCTGGCATTCGCGATTGTGCTGACGACGCTCCCGCTTGTTGTGCTTGCGGGCCTGATCCATAACCTGCGACAACGAATAGTAATCGGACTGAAAACACAGGCCCGAAATAAACGGTAACTGGACGACGATTTCGAGGGAGCTCAGCTCGGATTTATCGGCCACCAAAACGACGGGATACTGGCACTTGTCCTGCTTGTTACGCTCGAGGAAGAAATTGGTGATATCGTCGCCACCGATACTGAAGATCGCCAGGTAATTGAACAGTTCGCGGCGCGGAATATCGGGTAATTGCTCAGGCGTAATCAGCTTGGCTTCTACCTTGATAAAGCCCAGTACCGCCAGAAAAGAGTGTCCTCGAGTGTAGTTGGAATCGACAACCAGAACTTCGTCGCTGTCTTGGTTTCCACTATGTTCCATCATCTACCGTCGCCCAGGTTACTTGAGAATAAAACCAGCCAGTATTTTGACGGCTTTGGCTTATACACTTGAGTCTAGTTCAAGCTGCCAGTTTTTCGACGGTGAAAAGTGATTTTTTTACATTGTATTTTTAAATCAAACTGCAACCGATTTAATGGGGCCTGAGTCGTTATCCAGATAGGCCCTAGTTGCTTTCGAGGCGGTGCGGATACGCTCTTGCTGCAATATAATCGACTGTTTGAATAGATTTAATCTATCGATCACCTGTTGATTCAGGTTTTGCAAATGATGCGCCTTGATCAGGTCTATCTCTTCGATCGAGGACTTAAACGCCTGTTCTATTAAGGGTTTTCTTTGCAGCTCCAGCTCGTTGACACGTTCGAACTCGCCCTGTTCGAGCATTTCGAGGATTTCGTCGGTTAACGAAATTGCTGAAACAAGCGCATTTTTGTCGTTCATCGCTAGATTGTCCCTATCAAACCATCAGGCGCCAGCCTGTTGACGCTGATCGGGAATTTGCTCCCACGCAGATTTGATTTCGAGTAAAAGCGAGCTGATTTCATTGAGCTTGGCTATATCGTCTTCGATATTGGCCTGGGTCAGTGAAATAATCATGTAGTGATAGAGGTCCGACAGGTTGGTCGACAGTGTCCCTTCCTGGGTATGATCGAGACATCCTTCGAGGCCGCCGATAATCGAGATGGCCTTGCCGAGGAACTCGCCTTTTTGCGTCACCTTGCCGTATTGCATGGCGCCTCGCGCCTGGGCAATACGTTCGATCGCGCCGTTCATCAGGCGAAGTATCAGCTCGTGCGGATCATCGTACACGATGGAACTGTTGTCGGCGGACTGGTACTGGTTTACGGCTTTAACTGCGAGGTTGCTCATTGGTTATTTCTCCATTACTTCTTGTTCAGGTTATCGTCTTGCGACCTGTTTTCTTTAATAAAGAAAAGTATTAACTGTTACCGCCGCCAGTCGAGTTCGGCTTCGGCAGGTTGGCCAACTGCTGCGACAGGAAACTGCTGGTCTGGTTAAACTGGGCGACCAGCGCGTCCAGCGCCGAGAACTGGCGAATCAGGCGCGCCTCGAGGGCGGCTATTCGGTCATCCAGCTTGAAGCGTTCGTCCTCGATTTCATCGAGGCCTTCGTTGATACTGCTCTCGCGCGAGGCGATGGTTCCGTCGGCCTGCAGGAATCCGTCCAGCAATGCATCGAGCGCACCGGCAATACCGCGGGTCAGCGATACCGTACCGCGGCTTCCGGCACCGCCAGAGACAACTTCCACCGACAGCCCCTTGCTGTCACCCGACTGGCTGGTCAGCGTCCGCCCGCTGACGGTGGCGGCGACGCCATCGATGGTGCCGGCGAAATCGGTGCCATCGGTGCCGCTGTCCACGTCAAGGCCGAAACGACTGAATGTCTGCGCGTCGACCGCGGTAATTTGCACCGACGATCCCGCGCCGCTGCTGTTAGAGGTTATCTCGAAACGGTCGGCCAGCGCGTTATAACCGACCGTCACCGAGACGCCGTTGGCGACCAGGTTGGCGGCGGCGTTTATCTGGCTTTCGATCTCCGCCGCCAGCGCGCCTTCGCTGGCGTAGGTGGCGTTGGTCAGTGTAATGTTTCCGGTAGAAAAGCCATCGACCAGCAGTGTCATGTTGTCATTGTTGTTCCTGACCCGTAAATCGTTGACGGTCCCACTTCCGGCCAGTGTCCCCTGGGTCAGAACGGAGGTTACACCGATCGCATAACTGCCGGTTTTGGTTTCCGCCGTGGAGGCGAGGTATCGAACGCCGGGGTCCGAACCGGTACCCTGCAGCGAGAAAAGGGCCTCGACCTCGGAACCGTGATTCTCCAGCGCTTCCGCCAGCTTGACGTTATCGACATCGAGAGTACCGCTGGAATTGGTCGTAATGCCAATGTCGACCAGCGACTTGATATTGCCATCCAGTCCGGATACGCGACCGAAAATTTCATTGCGAATCTGGGAGCTGATACTGCGTACGGTAAAGTCTCCGATCAGAATGCTGCCTGCACCGGTTTCCGGATTGAACGCGGTGAGCGAGTCGATGTTTTCAACCAGTTGATTGTAAGCCTCGACGAAACCGTTGATCGACGCGCTCACCTCGGCGCGGCTTTCGCTGATATCGACTGTAACGATATTGCCGACATCGGCTTTTAACAGGTCTAGCGTCACGCCGTTGATAGCACCCGTCACATTGTTGCTATCGCGGGTAATATCGAGCCCGTTAATCGACAGTGCCGCATCCTGGGCAGCGACCGTCTGCGACAGGCTGCTCTGGGCAGCGGCGTTGAAGGCCAGTTGCGACAGCCCCGAGTTATCGTTGTCATTACCGTCGCCATCTCCGCTGACGGTAATTTCCATGCTGTTCTGCGCACCGGTTCTTTCCGAGGTCAGCACCATGCGGTAGCCGCTGCCGTCGTTGACGATCGAGGCCTGTACGTCGAAATCGTTGTCGTTGATATAGTCGCGCAAGCCGCTCAGCGTATTGTTGCCGTTAGCCGCGCTGACCTCGATCACCTGAGCGCTCTGCCCGGCATCGGGGGTAAAGGAATAAGGTCCGGTGGAAGTGGTGCCAAACTGGATCGTCATCGTGCCTTCGCCGATCACGTCGTCCACGGTAGAAAACGCGGTCGCGGCATCGGATGCGAGCGACTGCGCCCTGGCCAGTGCCGTAACCTCGACCGAGTAGCTGCCGGGGTCGGCAAAGTTCTCCACCGAAGCGGAAAACAGGGTATCGTTCGACAGCGATATATTCTTGGCGTTGAAAGCGGTGGCGGACTGCAGGCCGCTCAGGCTCGACTGGAACTGGGACAACGAACTGCGCAGTAAACCGAAGGCCGACAGTTCGGTCGTCAGATTCTGTTCTTTAACCGCCAGGCGCGTGGCCTTCGGCACCCTTTCGGCCTCGATCAGGCCTGTAACCAGTGAACCCAGATCCAGTCCGGATCCAACTCCCAGTGAACTGATTGCCGCCATAATTACTTCCTTTAACCTTAGTGTTAAGCATTTATGACCAGGTCGGACCCCGGTCGCTTAAGCGAAAATGAGAAGGGGGTAGATCAACCACTCCCCTTCTCAAAATGCTTTACGTTTAGTGAGCAAGAAACAGACCAGTTTTTATCAGGTACTGTCTGAAAACAGCAATCCCTGCCCTATATCGCCGCCACTAACCGTATCTTCCCGAAAATCACGAAGATGCGTTGCAATTGCCAGTAAATCCTCGGATGGAATCTGCCGAATCAACTCACCGCTTTCCGAATCTATGACACTGATCACGGTTCTACCGCTATCTTCGTCGACGTTGAACGCCAGGTCCCGCTGTACACTGCGGATAATGTCATTGATTTCGGTAACGGTTTCGCTGATCTCGGCAGTATCCACTACCGGAGCGGGCTGTCCGTTGCCCCCGGGCGGCAAACTCTGGCCACCGCCTACTGGTGATTTGGCTACGTCAGGCTTCGTGACCTGTCCTGAGTTTTTAGCAGCGGTCGTCAATGATCTGATCGACGCTATGCTTGAAATCTCGTTAGCCATGTTATTTCTCCAATTGAAGAGAGGACTGGCACCTTGAGTACCAGTCCCTCATTCACCTGTTACTGAAGTAACGCCAGTACGTTCTGCGGCTGGGCGTTAGCCTGCGACAGAATCGCGATGCCTGCCTGCTGCAGGATCTGGTTACGTGTCAGTTCCGCGGTTTCAGCGGCGAAATCCGCATCACGGATGCGTGAACGCGCAGCCGACTGGTTCTCGGTGGTGACGCTCAGATTCGCGATGGTGGACTCGAAACGGCTTTGTACCGCACCCAGTTCGGCGCGCAAACCGCTGACCTGCTGCAATGCGAAGTCGAGGGTCAACAGCGCGTCGTTGGCGTTGGTACCGGTCAGCACGTCGACACCGGCGAGCGTGGAGTCGGCCTGGGACGCGCCCAGAGCGGTACTCGCGGCTTCGACAGCGAAGGTGCCGGTAGCGGTAAATGCGCCCGCGGCCACTTCACCCGCCAGAACTACACCGGCGTGGAAGGTTTCGTCGGCGCCGCCCAGGCTACCGGTTCCGTCGGCAACGACGATATCCGCACCCGAGGTGTTGGACAACACGATATTGTTACCATTGGCGGTCGCGGTGACACCGGTCTGGGCCGATACGGAGTTGATGGCGGCGGCGTCAGTAGCGCCAGCACCGCCAACCAGCGTAACCGATACGCCGTTAATGGACACGGTACCGGCTGTAACGGCGAGGCCCGCGGCAGCGGTAGATACCGATGTCGCCTTAAGCGCCTGGATGCCTGAATCGGCCGATATCTGGTTGATCGAACCGATGACGTCTTCGATCGTGGTATCGCCAGTCAGATCGACCGCGTTACCGTTGATCACCAGGTTGTTGGCGGTGATGGCCGCGGCCAGCGCGGTTTCATCGATCGAACCAGAGGTGGAGATTCTCGCACCCAGCTGGGCTGAACGCGAATCGACACCGTCGACCTGGATGGTCTGGTTCTGGTTGGCGCCTACCTGGAAGGTCAGCGTCGACAGCGAGCCGTCGAGGATGTTCTGACCGTTGAACTGGGTAGAGTTGGCGATACGGTTAACTTCAGCGATAAGCTGGTTAACCTCGTTGTTCAGCGCCTGACGGTCTGAAGACGAGTTGGTATCGTTGATAGACTGAACCGCCAGTTCACGGATACGCTGCAAGGCGTCACTCGCGGTACTGAGGGCACCTTCTGCGGTCTGGGCGAATGAAACGCCGTCGTTGGCGTTACGCATCGCCTGGTTCAGGCCGCGGATCTGAGTGGTGAAACGCTCAGAAATGGCAAGACCCGCGGCGTCATCCTTGGCGCTGTTGATGCGGAGACCGCTCGACAGGCGCTGCAGAGACGTAGCGAGACCACTCTGAGAACTGTTCAGGTTTCTCTGCGCCGTTAACGACGCTATGTTGGTATTAATAATTTGAGGCATTGTTCTCTCCTAAAAGACACGCTTCAACAAGCGTCGTATTTCAAGTCCCGGGTGCACCATTAGCGTTCATGGTTCGCCCGTTCAAGCGCTTTAACGGCGCCTGCGGAGAAAACTTTAGGAATTTGTGATTTATTTCAGAAAGTTGAACAACGAGGAGCTGGTAATCCTGGCGAAAACCGCCTGCGCCGCTTCCAGCGTGGTTTGCTCCAGCGTCAACTGGCTGATGGCCTCGGCGAGGTCGGTGTCGCGCAGGCTGCTCAGCGTGGTTTTGGCCACCAGCACCTGCGCCTCGTTCTCCTCGCGCTGGCTTTCGATGGCGTTTAGCTTGCCGCCTACCGTGGTACGGTTATTGAGCGAAACCTCCAGCGCGGCGTCGAGGTCGACCAGCGACTGGGCTATGTTGGCCGCGCGCACCGTGTCGCTGGGCGCGCTGCGCAGGGTATCGGCCAGGTTGGCAACGATGGAGAAGACATCCTGGTACTGCCCCGCGCTGACGGTGAAGACATCGCCCGCCGCCGGCACCCCGGTAATCGAAGTCTGCACGCCCTGGAAATTGATGTCCTGGCTGTCGACGTAAGCCGCGCCGGTGACGATATTGACTCCGCCGGCGACATCGAAGACATCGTAGACGCCGGGCGCGGTAAAACGAATTTCATAATCGCCCGGCACGTAAACCGAGCCGTCGACGACGCTGGCGGGCGCGATCACTGCGCTACCGGTGTTGGCGGCGGCGGGAATTTCACGCAGTGCGAGCGCAGACGGAATGCGCATGAAAATGTCCTCTCCGGAGACATCGATTTCCATCTGCCGCACCTTGCTGATCTGGATCGAGCGAGTGCCGGCATCGCCATTGAAGTTGACGTGGCTAATCGAACCGGTAATAGCCTGGGTAAACGGAAGATTGCCGTTTTGAAATCCGGCATAAAGGTAGTCGCCATTGGCATCCGTGGTGTTGGCCAGCGAGTAGATTTCGCTCAGGCGCTCGTCCAGCTCGGTGGCGATGGCATTGCGCGAGGTTGGGTCGAGCGGACCGTTATTGCCCTGGATGGCAAGCTCGCGAACCCGGTTGAGCAGGTCGGCATAGGTTTTCATAACCGCGTCCTGCTGACCCAGGCGCTGCTCCGCCAGGTTGATATTAGCCTGGTACTGCTCGAGCACCGAGACGTCCTGTTCCAGCTCCAGCACCCTCGAAGCCGCGGCCGGGTCGTCCGAGGGATTGTTCAAGCGCACCCCGCTGGAAATCTGTTCCTGCAGCTTTGCCAGCTTTTGCTGCTGCTGCTGGAAGGCCTCGATGCCCTGCGTGTAAATCTGCCTGGTTGAAATTCTCATGTTTACCTTACGCTATTGAGCAAAGTTTCGAATATGGTTTGCGCGGTGCTGATCAGGCGGGCGCTCGCTTCGTAGGCCTGCTGATAACGCACCAGATCAGCTGCTTCTTCGTCCAGATTGACCGAAGCTTTAGCGGATTGTCGATCGATCGCCTGTAGTAACAGGGTTTCCTGGGCGTCACGTTCGAGGTTCGAGGCCAAGGTCTGCGAGCCGACAAATCCCACCAGGCTGCCGTAATCCTCCTGGTAGGTGGTAATACCGCCATCGAAAACGCCGACATGCTGCAGGTTGGCCAGGTTGAGCGCATTGCGGTTATCGCCGCTGCCGCCAACGTTGGCTTCCACGGTAAACACGTCCCCCGCCTGCGGCGCGCCGTTGAGGCTCACCTGCCAGCCGTTGGCATCGATCGCCATGTTGTTGCTAAAAGGAATTGCGGCGCCCGCCAGGTACGGCACGCCGCCGACCACGACGTCGACGTCGGCGCGCAGCGTGGCCGGAGGATTATCGAAGGTCAGGGTTGCGCTGTTCAGTAACAGGGGGTTGGTGACGTCGGTCACGATGCCGGCGCTGATTTCGACATCGCCGAGATTGTCGAGCGAGGCACTGCTGCGGATCGGCAGCGCCGCGGCGATCTCGCCGGGATCGCTGATCAGGACAGTCAACCCGCCGGAAGCCGCCAGCGTGGGCTTGATGGTGAAGCTATCTCCGGCGACCGCGGTCGCGCCATCGATGGTCAGCGTCAGGCCTTCGAATACCAGCGTTGCCGGCGAGCCGTTGGCGACCGTGGCGCTGCTGCCGCTATCCGAGGTCAGCGTCCAGTTGGCGCCGTCGAAATCCAGTTGGTAATTATCGGTGGTCAGCGCGGAAACATCGCTAACCACGGTGGATACGGTCGGCGTACCGAGGTTGGTGGAAAAAGGGATCGACTGCGGCGGATCGTAGCTGAAGAAATCCTGGCCGAGATTTCCGTTTAAATCCATGCCGTCGCGCATTTGCGCGTTAAAGGTTTCAGCCAGCCCGATCGCCGTTCTGCCGAGCGCGTTGCGGGTCGGCTGCAGCACGTTGCTGCGAAAGTCGAGCAAGGCGCCGAGCTCGCCGCCGGTCAGGTTCGAACTGATATCGAATACGTTGATCAGGCCGTTATAGGTGATGACATCCTGGGTCGGATCGCCAGGGTTGGGTTGCGCGTTCAGGGTGAAGGCGCTGGTGCCGCTGAGCATGGTCTGGCCGTTACCGATGAAGATCGACAAATTGTTCTCGTCCTCGTCGACCACGGAAATATCCACTTTCTGCGACAGCTGGTTGAGCAGCGCGTCACGTTTGTCGAGCAGGTCGGCCGACTGTTGGGTCGACGCCGCCGAAGGCGCGATATCGTTGAGCGCGACGTTGATATCGCGGATCTGGCTCACCAGTGAATTGATTTCATCGACCACGCTGCGTATTTCGCTACCGGTGTTGTTCGTCAATTCTTCCAGGCGCTGGTCGAAGCTCTGGAATCGGCCCGCCATGGTTTCCGCGGTATTGATCAGCGCGTAGCGCGCGGTACTGGAAGAGGGATCGTCTGCGAGATCCTGCACCGATTCGAAGAAATCGTGCAGCATCGGGGAAATACCCCCCGCCGGATCGGCCAGTAAATCGTCGATATAGCCGGCGAGCTCGCTGAACTTTTCCGAGCGCGTGAAAATCGAGGTCGAATCGCGCACTTCGGCAGTCAGGAATTGATCGTAGGCGCGCGTTACCGACTCGATATTGACTCCGTTACCGAAGTAATTGCCGCCAAAAAAAGTCGGCGGATTGGTAACAAACTCGGCGGTCTGTCGACTGTAGCCCGGCGTATTGACGTTGGCGATGTTGTGACTGGTGGTACTGAGCGCACGCTGGAAAGCGATCAATCCACTGACCGCGTTGTTTAACAAATCAGCCATAGCTGCTTACTCCTGAATCGATAGCGGCCAGCGATTGCTGCAAAAGCTCACCGTTTAAAATTCCGATTACCTTGTCGGCATAATGCGGATCGGTGGCATAGCCGGCGTCATGAATGGCGCGGATATAGGCCTGATCGTTACCGGCGCTGGCCACGGCCTGCTGGTATCGCGGATTCGATTTTATGAAATCGACGTAATCGTTCAGGCTGTCGGCAGGCGCGTTGTAGGCGCGAAACCGTGAAACCTGGTTGTACAGGGCCCCGTCCCGGTATTCCAGCGATTGACGCTTCAGCGCCGCGCCCTGCCAGTCCGGGCCCGCCTTGATGCCGAACAGGTTGAAACTGCTGCGGCCATCGTCGAATTTCATCGTATGCCGGCCCCAGCCGGTTTCGAGCGCGGACTGCGCGACCAGCAGCTGCGGGCTAACGCCCAGGCTGCGGGCGGCAGCGCTGGCCTCGGGCCAGATATCGGCGATGAAATCAGCCGGCTGTTGCCAGCGGTTGCTGGCCTGTTCGATTTGCGCAAGCTCGGCGAAGTCGTCGTCGACGACCTTTCCGAGCACGACACCTGCATCAGCCTTAACGGCAGCGTTCTTGCCGACTTCGGCAGCCGCCCCCGCGCCGACCTCAACGTCGGACACCACCGCCGCCGCGGGAATCGCCGCTTTACGCGCGACCGCCGTTGTTGCCAGCATATCGGCTGACGGGGCGGCATTGCCGGCGCCGGCCAATTCGTCGCCATTGCCGGGTATCTGCTGCATGATCATTTTCGCCACCCCTAGCCGATCCTGCCCGGCGATGGATTGCGCCAGCTGCTTGTCGTACATTTCCTGGTAGAAATCCATGTACGAACTGTGCTGCGTTGAATCGATGTTGGAGGCGGATCGCATCGCCGACAGCATTTGCTGCACGAACAGGCCCTCGAACTGGCGAGCAACGGCTGCGGCGGCGTCATCCGAATCTTCACGGGCGCGCAGCTTTAAATCCCCAAATTGTTGAAAATTAAGGAAAAAATCAGCCTGATTATTGATCGACATGGCTCCGCCCCGTTTAAATCACGATCAGTTCCGCGCTCAGGGCGCCGACCTGCTTGAGCGATTCGAGGATTGCCACCAGGTCGCCCGGCGAGGCGCCGACCTGGTTGACCGCGCGTACGATTTCGTTCAGCGTAACGCCCTTCGGAAAACGGAACATGCGGTTGTCGTCGGAAGCCACTTCGATATCCGATTCGACCGTTTCCACGGTTCTGCCGTCGGCGAACGGCCCGGGCTGGGACACATCGCTGGTATTGGTTATGGTCACGCTCAGGTTGCCATGAGATACGGCCGCCGAGTAAACCTTGACATGGTTGCCGATGACGACCGTGCCCGATCGGGAGTTGATGATGACTTTCGCCACTGCCTCACCGGGCTGGAACTCCAGGTTCTCGATAAACGACATGAAACCCACCCGTTGGGAAACGTCTTTTGGCGCATTGACCGCGACCGTGACGCTGTCCTTGGCACGCGCGTTGTTCGGGCCGAGCACCTGGTTAATGGTATCTGCCAGCCGTTTGGCGGTAGTGAAATCGGCGCGTTTCAAATGCAGGGTGATTGCGTCGCCGACGGCGAACGGGTTTCCGATTTCGCGTTCGATGCTGGCGCCACCGGGAACTCTGCCGACACTGGGCACGTTGATCGTAACCGAGGAACCGTCCGCACCCTCGACGCCAAGGCCGCCGACGATCAGGTTACCCTGGGCGAGCGCGTAGATGTTGCCGTCCGCGCCTTTGAGCGGGGTCATCAGCAGGCTGCCGCCGCGCAGGCTCTTGGCGTTACCCAGCGAGGACACGGTAATGTCGATGGTCTGACCAATTTTTGCGAACGGCGGCAAATCGGCATGCACCGACACCGCGGCGACATTCTTCACCTGGGGTTTGACACCGGGCGGCAATGAAACGCCGTACTGCGACAACATCGCCTTCAGACTCTGCACGGTAAAAGGAGTTTGCGATGTCTGATCGCCGGATCCATCGAGGCCGACCACCAGTCCGTAACCCACCAGCTGATTGCTGCGCACCCCCTTGATGGTGGTCAGGTCCTTGATTCTCTCCGCCCATACAGGCTCAAGAAACCCTAATAAAATCAATAATATAAAGATTTTCTTGGACTTCATTACACTCTCCTAGTAGGGAAACGCCGGGCTGTCGAAAAAGCGCGCCAGCCAGCCCCGGGAATTGGACTCCGCGATAACGCCGCCGCCGCCGTAGAAAATGCGCGAATTGGCGATCTTGCGCGATAGAATGGTATTGTCGGTATCGATGTCTTCAGGCCGCACGATACCCGACAGGCGGATGAACTCGGAGCCCTGGTTCAGGCCGATGATCTTTTCGCCGCGCACCACCAGGTTGCCGTTGGGCAACACATCGACCACGGTGACCGCGATTTCACCGGTCAGGCTATTGCTCTGCGCGCTATCTCCGCTGCCGGAGAACTCGCGCTCACCGTCTAGCGTGCTGTTCAGAATCCGATTGCCGTTGATCGAAGGACCGAGACTGCCGAAGACCGACAACGCGTTGAGATCGATCTCGTCATCCTTGTCGGTATTGGTTTCGGCGGACTTGGACGCGTTGGTCGATTCCGACAGGGTAACGCTGAGCACATCGCCGATGCGGTAGGCCTTGTTGTCTTCGAACAACTGTACGGTGCGGCCATGCTGGTAAATCGAACCGTTGGGCTCCGCTTTGAATTGATCGGCTCGCAGGTCCACCGGCGCATATTGCGGGTCCGGCTTCACCACCAGCTGGGTTTGCGAACAGCCGCCTGCCACTGACAACAACAGCAGAGAAAGCATTAACTTGACGGGAGTCTTCATCGGGTTACCTAGGTGTTGTTGTTGAGATACTGCAGCATGCCGTCGGCGGTCGCGATCAGCTTCGAATTCATTTCATAGGCGCGCTGGGTCTCGATCATGCTTACCATCTCCTCGACGATGTTCACATTGGAACCCTCGAGCGATCCCTGGCGCAGGTGTCCGAGGCCGGTCTCACCGGGAGTGCCTCCCTGGGCGGCACCGCTGGCGGCCGATTCGACGTAGAGGTTATCGCCGATGGACTGCAGTCCTGTCGGATTGATGAAGTTGGTCAGCTGGATATTACCGATGTTCGAAGGCGAGGCCTGGCCCGGCAATTGCGCGCTGACGACGCCGTCGATACCGATCGTTACCGACTGCGTATCTGCCGGCAAGGTTATGCCGGGCTGCAATTGATAGCCGCTTGCGGTAACCAGTTGCCCCTCGTCGGAAATCATGAAATTCCCCGCGCGGGTATAGGCCTCGGTGCCGTCGGGCAGCAAAATCGGAAAGAATCCCTGCCCGTCGATGGCGACATCGAGCCCTTTTCCGGTGTTTTCGATGTTGCCCTGGGTATGGATCTTTTCAGTCGCGACCACGCGGGTACCGGTGCCGAGCATCAAACCCGACGGCAGGCGCGTATCCTCTGAGGTTTGCGCGCCCACCTGGCGCAGGTTCTGGTACAGAAGGTCTTCGAATACCGCGCGCGACTGCTTGAAGCCGGTGGTACTGACGTTGGCGAGATTGTTGGAAATCACCGCTAAACGCGTCTGTTGCGCGTCGAGTCCGGTTTTTGCAACCCAA
>CALJQI010000360.1 GCA_937980285.1 uncultured Gammaproteobacteria bacterium
CGAGTCGCACCGCGTGGATGACGAGCGCGTGCAGGATCCCTACAGCATCCGCTGCCAGCCGCAGGTGATGGGCGCCTGCCTCGACCAGTTTCGCCAGGTCGCGCAAACGCTCGAACTCGAGGCCAACGCGGTCACCGACAATCCGATCGTGGTGATCGAGGATGGCTCGATCCTGTCCGGCGGCAATTTCCACGCCGAGCCGGTGGCTTTCGGCGCCGACCAGTGCGCGTTGGCGATCGCCGAGATGGGTTCTATCGCCCAGCGTCGTATCGCGACCACCGTCGATCCGGCGCAAAACTTCGGCCTGCCGGCGTTTATCTCGCCCGACCCGGGGCTCAACTCGGGTTTCATGGTCGCGGAAGTGACCGCGGCGGCGTTGATGGCCGAAAACAAGCAGCGCGCGATGCCCTGTTCGATCGATTCGACCCCGACCAGCGCCAACCAGGAAGACCATGTGTCGATGGCCTGCCACGCGGCGCGGCGTCTTGGCGAAATGAACCATAACCTGGGGCATATCATCGCCATCGAACTGTTGATCGCGGTGCAGGGCATCGAGTTTCGCGAACCCATGAAAACCAGCCCGGCGTTGGCGCGGGTCATGGAAGTCGTCAGAAGCGCGGTAGCGCCGCTGCAGGGTGACCGTTATCTCGCCGACGATATCGACGCGATCAAGCAACTGGTGATGAATCACAGCATCATCGAGCCCGTCATCGAGGACGGCTTGCTGCCGCGGCTGCAGCCATGAAACCGCAGGTGACGGTGGGCCAGGGGCCGTTGCTGCTGGCGCAGCCTCACGGCGGGCTCGAAATCCCCGACGCAATTCTTGCGCGCCTCAACCCGCGGGGGCAGGCGCGCGCCGACACCGACTGGCATATCGGCCGCCTTTACGCGGGGCTGCTGCCCGAGGCCAGCGTGGTCAGCACCCCGATTCATCGTTACGTGATCGACGCCAACCGCGACCCGGCGGATAACTCGCTCTACCCGGGACAAAACACCACCAGCCTGTGCCCGACGACAAGCTTCGACGGCGAGGATATTTATCTCGACGGCCAGGCGCCCTCGGCCGATGAAATCGGCCAGCGCCGGCAAGATTATCACCAGCCCTACCACGACGCGCTGCGCCAACAGCTGGAGCGAATTCATCAGCGGCACGGTTACGCGATTGTGTACGATTGCCACTCGATCCGCTCGCTGCTGCCCTACCTGTTCGACGGCAGGCTGCCCGATTTCAATATCGGCAGCAATAGCGGCGCCAGCTGCAGCCCCGTTATCGAAACCGCGGTATTCGAGGTATGCGATTCGGCCGAGGAATATTCCACGGTGATCAACGGCCGCTTCAAGGGCGGCTGGACCACGCGCCATTACGGCCGCCCGCAACACGGCTATCATGCCATCCAGATGGAACTGGCGCAGTACCGCTACATGCGGGAGCAGGCGCCGTGGCAATATGACGAGGGCCAGGCCAGCCGGCTTCGTGCTATTCTAAAGTCTGTTTTGCAAAACCTGGCGCGCGTCTTCGACTAAACCTTTATCGCTATGCTACAGATCACCAAAAAACCCATCGGCATGGGCAAGGAACGCATGTGCTTCGTGCACCCCGAAGATCCGCGCCTGGCGATCAAGATTGCCAAAGGCAAGGTCAACGAGCAGTCGAAGCGGGAAATCAAGTTTTACCGCAACCTGCAAAAGCGCGGCGAAACCGTAGACAGTCATATCCCCAAATTCCACGGTCTTTGCGAAACCAACAAGGGCCCGGGTATCGTCGTCGACCTGATCCGAAACTACGACGGTGAAATATCGCGGCCGTTGAACTGGTACCTGGCGCAGGGCTTTCCGATCGAGGAATTCGAGCCCCGCCTCGAAGAATTGAAACAGTCGTTTCTGAAAAACCTGATCATCTTCAACCACGACATGACCATCGGCAACCTGCTGGTACAGCGAACCTCTTCTTCCAAATTTCGCATCGTCGCCATCGACGGTCTCGGCGACGTCGTCGCTTTCGACTGGCTGGACCGGTTTGCGTTCCTGGTCAGGCGCAAAATCAATCGCCGCTGGGCACGCTTCATCGCGCGCGTCTACCGCAGCCGCGAGGTTCGCCAGCAGCGCGAGGCGGCAAGCGAGCATTCGCAATCCGATCAGTAGGCGCAACGGCGGCGCGGCGGTTTGGTCCGGGCTAATCTAGCAGGCCATCGGCGTTACCATCGTCGCCTATATCCTGTGGTACTGGGCGCTCGGCAGCGGCGGTATCACCCGTGTCGGCCTGCTCCAGTTCCTGCAGCCGCTGTCCGGCGTGATCCTCGCCTGGCTGCTATTGTCGGAACAGCTGGCGCTGATTTTCCTGATCGCCTCGGCGATCATCATGCTCGGTGTCATCATGGCGTTTCGCGCGAAATTATAACGCGCTAGACTCCAGCTCCATGTCAACCAAACACTACCTGCATCCCCCGGCCGTCGCCGCCGGTTTCGCCTCGGTGCTGATCGGTTACAGCAGTTCCGCGGTCATCGTGTTCCAGGCGGCGCGCACGGCCGGCGCCAGCCCTGAGCAGATCGGCTCGTGGATGATCGCGCTCGGCGTCGGCATGGGGCTGACCACTTTCGGCCTTTCCTGGCGTTACCGGATGCCGATCATCACCGCCTGGTCGACCCCCGGCGCGGCGCTGCTGGCGACCTCGCTGCAGGGCATCAGCCTGCCCGAAGCCATCGGCGCATTCATCTTTTCGGCGATACTGATCACCTTGAGCGGCATCAGTGGCTGGTTCGAACGCATCATGGATCGGGTGCCGCTGCCGATCGCGGCGGCGATGCTGGCCGGCATCCTGTTTCAGTTCGGGATCGACGCCTTCCTGGCGCTGGAGTCGCGCTTCGGACTGGTTCTAATCATGTTCGCAGTCTACCTGGCTGCGAAAAAACTGCTACCGCGCTACACCATCCTGATCGTGCTCACGGTCGGATTCATGCTGTGCCTGTTTCAGGGCCTGCTCGACTTTTCGGGTTTCGGCGCCGCGCTCGATCCGCCGCAGTACGTGGCGCCCGAGTTTTCCTGGCGCGCGCTGATCAGCGTCGGTGTTCCGTTATTCGTGGTCACCATGGTGTCGCAAAACATTCCCGGCATCGCGGTACTGCGCACAGCCGGTTACAACGCGCCGATCTCGCCGCTTATCAGCTGGACCGGCATAACCACGCTGCTGCTGGCGCCCTTCGGCGGATTCGCAATCAACCTGGCCGCGATCACGGCGGCCATCTGCACCGGCCCGGAAGCGCATGCAGACCCCGACAAGCGCTACGTCGCGGGCTTGAGTGCCGGGATTTTCTACCTCTTGCTCGGTATCGGCGGCAGCGCGATAGCTGCGCTGTTCGGCGCTTTCCCGGTCGAGTTCATCTTCGCGCTGGCCGGTCTCGCGTTGCTATCCACCATCGCCAACAGCCTCTATACTGCGGTAGCCGATAGCGGCACCCGCGAGGCAGCAGTGATCACCTTTGTCGTTACCGCCTCGGGTCTCAGCCTGTTCGGTATCGGCGCCGCTTTCTGGGGACTGGTCGCGGGCGTGATCGCGACCCTGGTATTAAACAAGAAGTCATAAGCACATGAAACCTCTGTTCCATCCGAGCCTGTACCAGTTCGACCAGGCGCAACCGTCTTACTGGGAGGCCAGCGCCGGGCAGCCGCCGGCCAGTTACCAAGCGCTTAAAGGCGATCATAGCTGCGACGTGGCGATCATCGGCGGCGGTTACACCGGGCTGTCGGCGGCGCTGCACCTGGCGCGCGACTTCAATGTCGACGTCTGCCTGCTCGAAGCCGGGCATATCGGCTGGGGCGCCTCCGGCCGCAACGGCGGTTTCTGCGCAATGGGCATGACCAAATTGTCGCTCGAGTCGCAGTTGAAAAAATTCGGCGCCGAACAGACGCGCGCCTTTCACCAGTCCCAGGCCGAGGCGGTAAACCTGGTGCGCGCGCTGGGCGAAGACGAGGACATCGACTTTCTGCCCCAGGGCGACGCCGAGTTTATCGTCGCCGACAGCGACGCGCATTTCGAACAAATGCAGAAAGACGCCGAAATCGAACGCGAGCTGCTCGGTCTCGATATCAGCGTGCACCGGCGCGACGAGTTTCGCGAGATCGGTTACGACTCGCCGCACCAGCACGGCGCGGTCGCGCATCG
>CALJQI010000361.1 GCA_937980285.1 uncultured Gammaproteobacteria bacterium
CAAATCGTCATGCTGGATTCCACCATTAGCGGTGAAGTGCACGGTCGCGTCGCCGAATCCCAGCTTGGCTTTCTCGACGCCGCCCTCACGCAGCATCCAGACCGGCACGCGCTGGTCTGCCTGCATCACCAGGCAATCGAAACCGGTAGTGAATGGATCGATAACAAGGGCCTGCGCGAAGCCGACCAATTGCGCGCCCGGCTGAGGCAACATGGAAATATCAGGGCGGTACTGTGGGGGCATGTTCACCAGGAAATCCATCGATCCATCGATGGCATTGAATGGATGTCGACACCATCGAGCTGCGTGCAATTCAAACCGGGCAGCAGGCATTTCGCCATCGGCAGCGAAGCGCCGGGCTATCGGCAGCTCAGCTTAAACGCCGACGGCACACTGGATACAGTTGTACACCGCATCGATCCCATCGGCGTCGAAATCGAAAACCAGGAAACCGGTTACTGATTGATCGGCAGTGAAAACCAGAAGGTGCTGCCCCGCCCCGGCCCCTCGGATTCAGCCCAGATTTTACCGTTGTGAAACTCGACGATGCGCTTGGCCAGGGCAAGCCCGATACCGGTACCTTCGACCCGGGGGTTCAGCCTTTCGAACAGGTTGAAGACGCGCTCGAGATACTCCGGCTGGATACCGACGCCGTTGTCACGCACGTGGCATACGACCTGGCCATCGGATTCCTCGGCGCCAATTTCGACAACCGAAGCATCCTCGCTTTTGGCAAACTTGATCGCGTTGCCGACCAGGTTCTGGAAAACCTCGAAAATCCGTCCCGCATCGCCATAGGCGGCAGGCATCGCCTGATCAATTTTCACATCCACATCGGCTTTGGCAATCGAGTCGGAAAACAATGCCACTACCGATGCAGCCATTTCGTTCAGGTCTATTTCGACCGGTGGATTCACCAGGCGCCCGACGCGAGACAGCTCGAGCAGCTCGTCCAGTTGCGTCGCCATGTTGTCGGTGGCGTGCGAAATCTGTTTTATATCGGATTGTATGGCCTCGCCTTTACCGCTCTCGATATCTTTTAGCAATAAACCGATAAATCCCTTGATGGTGACCAGAGGCGCTCGCAAATCGTGCGATACCGAATAGGTAAAGCGTTCCAGCTCGGCGTTCTGACGTTCCAGTTCACTGTTTTTTACCTGAATTTCATCGAGCAACTGCTGCTGCTTTTTACGACTGGCGTTGAGCTCCGACACGGTGCTGAGAAAGCTGTAGGTCAGGGTATCGATCACCGAGGGGCTGACGTAGATGCGGCCTTCCGACAGGGTTTTCACCGCCGTCACCAGCTCATTCACGGCGACATCCTTCAACAGGTAGCCCCTGGCCCCGGCCTCGAGCATGCCCTTGACGAAAAAGCCGTCGTTGTGACCGGAAAGGGCGAGCACTCTTACATTCGGCGCTATCTCGGTAATTTCGCGGGTGGCGTCAACGCCGTTGATCCCTGGCATGGCCACATCCATGACGACCACATCGGGCTGCAATTGCGAAACCTGCGCCACGGTATCGCGTCCATTTCCAGCCTCGGAAACGACTTCGATTTCGGCCGCGGATTCGAGAATTCCCCGAAAACCCGCGCGCAGATTCTCGTGATCATCGGCGAGAATGACTTTAATGCTCATGAATTCGAACTATAGCCGAGATTAGGCCGGTTGGATCAGCATAATATGAAATAAACGAAGAGGCTTTATTCCTGCTTCACTCAACAGGCTTTGCCGTCGTCGAACAGCGACTCCAGGATCGGGCAGGTTGCGGCGCTCTCGTCGGAGCCGTCGCAAAACGACGAAATCTGGCTCAGGCGCCTCTTGATTTTCTGCAAATCGCGAATCTTTGCGGCAATCTCCTCGATATGCGCCTCGGTCAGGGATTTGACATCGGCGCGCGTATGCAAACAACCGGAGTCGGTCAAGGCGAGTAAATCCTGGACCTTTTCACTGGAAAAACCCAGCGCCTTGGCGCGCTGAATGAAATTAAGACGGCGCAGGTGGTCCGCGCTGTAGCTTCGATAGCCCGAGTGGGTGCGTTCGGGCGCGGGTAGCAATCCGATGGTCTCGTAGTAACGGATGGTTTCGATATTGCATCCCGTCTCGGATGCCAGCTTGCCTCTTGTCAGCATAAATTCCTCTCCTGCTTAAGCCGCGGAGCGCAACCTGGTGATGGTCACCGCCGCGATTACGCGCCTGCCCGGGCAGGCGCGCCGGTAAAGCGGCAAAAATATCAGATTGACCCTGTAGTTGCTACAGGTTTTATCATTGCGCCAATCTCGACCACCGGACTATGCAAATGCGCGGCTACAAAATTCTTGTCGTTTCAATCCTGGTATTGCTCATTTCTCCAGCGGCAGCAGCCGAGCGCTGGTTTAACCAGGATATCGTCAAATACGGCAACGGCCTGTTCCAGCAAAACTGCGCGATCTGTCACGGCAGCAACGCCGAGGGTACGCGTGACTGGAAAAAAACCGACGCCAATGGAAACTATCCGCCGCCACCGCTCGATGGCAGCGCCCACGCCTGGCATCATCCGCTTGCTCAACTGGCAAGATCGATCAAGGAAGGCGGCATCAAGCTCGGCGGCGTGATGCCGCCGTTCGGCGACAAGCTGTCCGATCAGGAAGTGCTGGCGGTGATCGCCTATTTTCAGTCGAAATGGCCCGACGAGGTTTACGACCCCTGGCATCAACGTTTCATGCAGTAAGCCCCGTCTCTGATATGATGCAGGTTCACGGGTAACTTCGGATAAGACAATGGCTTTAGGCAAGCTGTTCAAATCGTTGCTTGGCGGTGCGGCCGGTTCCGCCCAGCCGCAACCGACAGAAGCGGTCGACTACATGGGTTTTGCCATCGAAGCCGCGCCGATATACGAGGATGGCAAATACCGCAGCGCCGGATTTATCAGCGGCGAAGTCGACGGTGAAACCAGGCGCATTCAGTTTATCCGCGCCGACCAGAATGGCGACCTGCAGGCGGCGATCGACCATTCGCTGCTGAAGGCGCGACAAATCATCGACGAACAGGGCAAACAGCTACTGACGAAAACGCATCTCTGAGGCTTGCGCCTGCCTTGCGTCGATCCGATCAAACCGACTGCCGGGCCAGTTCCCGTTTCAGCAATTCGATGCGCACAGGCGCGTCGGCGGCGTTGGGCTTGATTTCGAGCAGGCGCTCGAAGGCTAGGATGGCGCGCTGGTAATCGCGTTTCGATCCGAGAATCATGCCCAGTCCCCAGATGGCGCCGAAATGCCTCGGCTCGAGCCTCAGGGTTTCCTCGATATCGGCCAGCGAGCCGTCGTAATCGCTTCGATAGTAACGCACCGTCGCGCGGCGATTCCAGCCCTCCGAAAATCCGGGTAAAAGCTCGATTACCCGCGAGTAGATTTCTTCCGCGGCGGCGAGATTTCCCCGATCCATCAACTCGGCGGCCTGCAGCATCAACTGGTCAACGGTTTCCTCACCGCTTTCGTACCAGATATCCCAGATCGCAGCCTCCGCTTCCCGCAGCACCTGCTCATCCCTGCTGCCGCGCAGGGTTTCGAACAGTTGTTCCAGGCGCTGGTCTGTCTGATCGCCGATACCCGCGGTGGGAAAACAGACTGCCAGCGCCAGAATCGGTATCAACAGAAGATTTATCGCTTTCATGATTACTCCTCCCGTGCGCCGTAATCGCCCCATGCTACCAGCGTTTACCTCCCTGGGCTAATCCGCGGGCAGGCGCAGGCAGGTCGCCTGAGACTATTATTACGACCCATACAGGCAACTCGGGCAGCGGTCGATCACATAGATTAAAGCCTGATCAACCAATTGCCGGGCGGGTTCGGAATGACAGCTAGCTACCTGCGAAAGCGTGACAACCTGAAGCGTTTGCTTCGTCCCCGGCATATCGCCTATATCGGCGGAAGCCAGGTCGCGGGTTCACTGGCGGCGAGCCGGGCGTCCGGCTTCGACGGCGAGCTTTGGGTGGTCAACCCGGTTCGCGACGAAATCGGCGGCTTGCAAACCTGCGCCCGCATCGAAGACCTGCCGCAAGCGCCCGACGCGGCGCTGATCGCGTTATCGCCCGAACGGTCGATCGAAGCGGTTAGTGCGCTGGCCTCGATTGGCGCCGGCGGCGCGGTCTGCATGGCGGCAGGATTTGCCGAACTCGGCGATAGCGGCGCCGACCTGCAGCAGCGGTTGCAACGGGCCGCCGGCGATCTCGCCATGATCGGCCCTAACTGCATGGGCATACTCAACCTGTTCGACGGCGCCGCGGTCTGGGGCTCGGGCGGTCACCTCGAGCCTCCGGGAACACCCGGCGCGGCGATAATCTCGCAAAGCGGCGCTTTTCTCTATGGCATTACCAACGTCGAGCAGGGTTTTCCACTGGGATACGCCATTAGCACCGGCAACCAGGCCGTAATCGATATGGCCGACTGTATCGAGGCGGTCATCGCCGATCAGCGGGTACGCGCAATCGGCCTGTATCTCGAAGGCCTGGAAGATGGCGCGGCCCTGGGCCGGGCCTGCTGGCAGGCGATGGAAAAAGGCATACCGGTGATCGCCATGAAAGGCGGCGATACCGCCTCGGCCGAAGCCGTCGCCATCAGTCATACCAGCGCCATGGTGGTCGAACGCGACCTGTGGCAGGCGTTTTCCAAACGCTATGGCCTGGTCGCCGTTTCCACGCCGAAGGCGATGGTGGAAGCGCTAAAGCTGCTCACCATCGGCGGCGTTCCGCGCGGCAATCGCCTCAGCGCAATCACCTATTCGGGCGGCCTCAACAGCCTGATTGCCGCGCAGTCACCGGAACTCGGCCTGCAACTGCAGCCGCCAACGCCGGACAATGCCGACAGGTTACGGGCGCAACTGCCCGAGATCGTAGCGGTGGCCAATCCGCTCGACCTGAACCTGCCGTGGTCGTCGAAAACCGGCATGTCGCTGCAGCACGGAGAACAGATCGCCGACTGCCTGACGACCCTGGCGACTGACGCCGCCGACATGGCGACGATGTTTCTCGACGTACCGCGGCCCGACGAGCTCGGTACCGAGCGCGACTGGTATCCGAGCATGGAAGCGATGGCGAAGGTAAAACAGGCGCTGGACATTCCCTGCGCTGTCGCCGGCATCCTGCCCGAAGGCCTGGCGCCCGATCTGCGGCGGCACCTGATCGATCTCGGTATCGCGCCGCTGCTCGGATTCAGCGACGCCATGAACGCCCTGTCGGTGGCGGCCCGGGTCGGTGAAATACAGCGCGCCAGGTCGGCTCTGTCAGAACCCGGCGATTTACTGACCCGCGCCGGCCATAGCGATACCGCAGCAGCGGCACGAATGCTGGACGAAGCCGTATCCAAGTCGGAACTGTCGCGTTACGGCCTTAGGACAACCGAGTTTCGCATCGCCGGCCGCGATCAGGCGGTGGATGCCGCCGCCGATCTCGGTTTCCCGGTGGCAGTCAAACTGCTCAGCGAGCGGATATCGCACAAGGCCGGAATCGGCGGCGTCAGGCTGTCGCTGGAGTCGCCAACCGAGGTTGAAAACGCGTTGAGCGACATCGTCGCGGCGGCGAAAAAGCATGGTGGAGTAGACATTGAACGCTTCCTGGTGGAGCGCATGATCGAAGCGCCGCGGGCCGAGTATATCATCGGCATCAAGCAGCAGGCGGCGCTTGGCCTGGCGCTGATGATCGGCCGCGGCGGGGTTGGCGCCGAGGAACTGAAGCATCATGCCACCCTGTTGCTGCCGCTGGTCGAGAGTGACCTGGCCGATGCCATGGCCGATATCGGCCTGAACGCGTCCACTCCCGGGTACGCTTCGATGCTCGCAGCGATCGGATCGGTCGCCGCTTACGCAATCGATAACCGGGAGCGGCTGCAATCGCTGGACGTCAACCCGGTAATCATTACCGCCGCTGGCGATGCCATCGCCGCCGACGGCCTGATCGTACTAACGGAGGAAAAAGCAGATGCCCGCTGAAGATTCGATCGGCCTGCGAGGGCCCGAGTACCCGATGGATATCGAGCGCGGCAAGATCCGCGATTTTGCGCGCGCGATGAACGCACCGCTGCCCGAGTATATCGATAGCGAACACCCCCCGGTGCCGGCTACTTTCCTGATTACCGCCGCCTATAGCTGGGGTTACTCGCTGGAACGCCCGCGTGGCACCGCCTTCGAAGGCATCGACCATGACCTGTCGGTGCCGCTGCACGCCGAGGAATCGTTCACCTTTCACCAGGCGCTGCCCAGGGCCGGCGAGCGCCTGAACTGCCGCGCGTCGCTGGAAAAGGTGTGGCGCAAGCGCGGCGGGCGCGGCGGCGATCTTACATTCCTGACGATGCTGACCGAATTCCGTGCACAGGATGGCGCGCTGGTGGCCGAGGAAAGATCGACCACGGTAACCACCGAAAACGCGCCCGACGCCGGCGACTGGAGCGTCGATATCCCCGACTACCGACCCGAGTATCCGGCGAATCTCGACGGCGGCAACCCGTTCGCAGATATCGAGCGCGTCGCCTGGGATGACCTCGAGGCCGGATCCAGTCCGGGAACTATCGAAACGGGGCCACTGCTGATCGGTGACATCGTCCGCTTTCAAAGCGTCGTCGGCGAAGACAACCCGCTGCATTACGACCTCGTGTGGGCCAGGAAACAGGGCTATCCCAACGTTTTTGGCCTCGGTTCACACCAGGCCAGCATGCTGGCGGGCCTGGCGGCGCACTGGCTAGACCCCGGCGCCATTCGGTTTTTCAAGGCTCGATTTCGCAACCTATTCTGGCCGGGAGAATCGCTCGCCTACCGGGCACAAGTGGCGCGCAAGTATATCGATGTCGATTCGGGTCATCGCATCGC
>CALJQI010000362.1 GCA_937980285.1 uncultured Gammaproteobacteria bacterium
CTCGCTGGTCCGGGTCAGGTTGCGCGCGAATTTCTGTAACTGGCTGGCGCTGGTTTCCGCCTGTTGCTGCAGCAGGAGTCCCGAACGATACTGCTGATACGCGATGACAGCCAGAATCACCAGCGCAATGATTACCGCGACACGAAACAGCAGCGTGGTTTCGAGTACAAAGTCGCGCGAAAAATCGCCCAGGGCCCGCTGCCAGCGAAGGCGCCAGGGTTTTCTGCTGACACGGGTATAGTCGATGGCATCGTCGAGCATATTGCCGAGCGAGCGACTGAGCCGGTCGCCCTGGCGGTGCAGGCGGTAGCGCGTCAGGGGTCCCTTGTCGCCGAATTCGATCAGATCGCGTTGTTCGAGTTGCTTCGATTCGACCAGTTTACCGTTTATCCATAATGGGGTTTGCTCGAGCGCCTCGATTTCGTAACTGCTGCCGGAGCGGTGCAGGCGCGCCACCACCCCGTTCTCCAACGGGGTCGAACCGGCCTCGCCGACGCGGATCATATCGGCGTCATCGAGCGACACCTCGAGCATCGAAGCGGTTAACCAGCAAGCGGTGCCGCGCGCCGGGCCGGTCAGGATTTCCAGCGCCGCGGTGGCCGATTGGTCAACTGAGTTGTTTTCTTCTTCGATCATCGGCGGAACTATCGCCGATCGTGGCCGAAGAAGGCATGAACAGGATACAGTCCAGCATGAGCAGGCTGAAACCCGTGGCAGCAAGTCGTTTTCATGATTCCTACCTCCGGAGTCAAGAATACGCCTTAACAGGTCGTCTGTCAGGCGAGCCGGAACGGAATAAATCGATCGGCATCCTCGTCTATTAAGCCGCCGCCGACTGCGGCTGAATCGCGGGATGCCGATACTTCAGACTACTTCTCACGAGAAATTGACAACGAGTGAAGAACTACAGGAAATTACATTTCGGAAATCAATACTGATACGGGTATATCATTAATATTCCGGATCCGGTCCGCTATCACCCGGGTCGACAAAGGGCTATACTGCGCGGATGAGATTCATTCTCACCATCATGCTGTTGCTGCCGACGCTGACCCAGGCCGCCAATATTAAGCATAAAAGCTCGATTACCTGCATCAGCGACAAATCCAGCCTGCAGGGCCGTCACAAGGAATATGTCGCCCGTAAAAACTCGGAAAAGGCGAAATCCTGGTTCTCCGAATGGATACTGTCGGAAAACTTCGGCGACATGAAATCGAAGATTTACTTCACCTGGCAGCCAAAAACGCCGCGCGGGCCAGCGATAGACATCGATACCACCGACAAGGCGCACAACCTGGTACGGATTCGTTCGCAGACCAGGAACAGCCTGATCGTTGTCTCCTCGGCATCGAACCCGATGTCCACCGAAAGCTGGACCTTCGTCTTCAATTTCCAGGTCGAGACCATGATTGCAACCCGGGTACAGAGCAATCTCGGCGGGGTCAAGGGCGAAGTAATTACCTATGACTGCCATTTCGAAAGCCTCGAACTCGAAAGCCTGGGCGCGCTGAAAAAGCCCGTCAGGCGCCGCTGGGGCTAGCGATTAAGATTCTATTCAGCTTGTTCTGTCAGACTGGAGCCCTACCGGCGCAGAAAAAGCAATAGATGTCGTAATTCGGACAATATCCCCGATTTTACCGGAACTATTGATTTTGCCGTCGATGACCGATAAGGTTGGCGTTTAGCAAAGGTTCCGGGCATCCAATAACACTATAACCCGGCTAATAATTAATATAGATAGAGTCACAGCTACAGCCGAGAATCCCACACTATGTCGAATGATGATCATCTAGTTCGCTTTGTCGATATCCAGAAAAGTTACGACGGCGAGTCGCTGGTTGTAAAAAACCTCAACCTGGACGTCGCCAAGGGCGAATTCCTGACCATGCTGGGGCCATCGGGGTCGGGTAAAACCACCTGCCTGATGATGCTGGCCGGCTTCGAGCCCGCAACCCACGGCGAGATTTACCTCAAGGAAAACCCGATCAACAAGGTGCCGCCGCATAAGCGCGGTATCGGCATGGTATTCCAGAACTATGCATTGTTCCCGCACATGACCGTGGCCGAAAACCTGGCCTTCCCGCTGGAAGTAAGGCACATGGACAAGTCCGAGCGCGAGCAACGCGTCAATCGCGCGCTCGACATGGTACAGCTCGGCGCCTTTGGCGATCGCCGCCCGGCGCAGCTTTCCGGCGGTCAGCAGCAGCGCGTCGCGGTAGCCCGCTCGCTGGTGTTCGATCCCGACCTGGTTTTGATGGATGAGCCGCTGGGCGCGCTCGACAAGAACCTGCGCGAACAGATGCAGTACGAAATCAAGCACATCCACGAAAACCTCGGCCTGACCGTGGTTTACGTTACCCACGATCAGAGCGAGGCGCTGACCATGTCGAACCGCATCGCGGTCTTCGACGACGGCATTATTCAGCAATGCGCGCCGCCCGAGGTGCTCTACGAGCAACCTGAAAACGCCTTTTGCGCCAACTTCATCGGCGAAAACAACCGCCTGCTGGGCAAGGTCGTCGAAGACAACGGCGATACCGTCAGGGTCGATATCGACAGCGACCCGGGTACCGTGGTGGCGAAGAAGGTCAACGTCGAGGGCGTCGGCAGCCGCAGCACGCTGTCGCTGCGTCCGGAAAGGGTTACCGTCAACCCCGAAGCCGGCTCGCTGCCGAACATTTTCTCCGGCGTGGCCGAAGAACTGATTTACCTGGGTGACCACATCCGTACCCGTTTTACGGTCTGCGGTCACGACGATTTTATTGTAAAGATTCCAAATTCAGCCGTTCACGCTCAC